>DASRUW010000227.1:0-5329 GCA_035655255.1 Telluria sp.
TGCGCTGTTGGGCGGGACGCCGGCCGAAGGCGCGCCTTATCCCGGCGCCAAGCCCTGCTTCCTGATCGACGGGGAGATGCTGGAGGACCGCGAGCGGCTGTCCGAGCTGGCGCGCGTCACGGCGCGCCAGCTGCCGCTGCCCAAGCCCAAGAAAAAAGCATGACGGCTAGCGGCGCAGCAGGCGCTGGGCCACCTGCACCACGCCCAGCACGACGGCGCCCGTGACCAGCCCGGCCAGCGCATCGGCCACCATCATCAGCAGGCCCGGCGCGCCTGCCGCGTGGGCCATGCGGTCGAGCGTGTGATGCAGCGCCGGCACGCCATGCAGGACGATGCTGCCGCCGACCATGAACATGGCCACGGTGCCCAGCACCGCCAATAACTTCATCAGCAGCGGCGCCGCCGCCAGCAGGCCGCTGCCCAGCATGCCCAGCGCGCCGCCATGGCGCTGGCGCAGGTACAGTCCGGCGTCGTCCAGCTTCACGATGCCCGCGACGATGCCGTACACCCCCACCGTCATGATCACCGCCACCGCCGCCAGCACGGCCACCTGCTGCGCGAACGGCTGGGCCGCCACGGTCCCGAGCGCAATCACGATGATCTCCGCCGACAGGATGAAGTCGGTGCGCACCGCGCCCTGGATCTTGGTGCGCTCCACCGCCACCAGGTCGACTTCGGGATTGGCGTTGGCCGCCACCAGCTCGGCGTGGTGGGCCGCGTCTTCCTCCTTGCCGTGCAGGAGCTTATGGGCCAGCTTTTCCGCTCCCTCGAAGCACAGGTAGGCGCCGCCCAGCATGAGCAGCGGCTGGATCGCCCAGGGCGCGAAGGCGCTGATTGCCAGCGCGGCCGGCACCAGGATCGCCTTGTTGCGCAAGGAGCCGACCGCCACCGCCCATACCACCGGCAGCTCCCGGTCCGCATTGACGCCGGCCACCTGCTGGGCGTTCAGGGCCAGGTCGTCGCCCAGCACGCCGGCCGTCTTCTTGGCCGCAACTTTGCTCATCACGGCCACATCGTCGAGGATCGCGGCGATATCGTCGATCAGCGCCAGCAGGCTTGCAGCGGGCATCTTGTACTCCGGATAACGAAAAACCGCATCTTACCCCGGCCGCGTCCTCCCCTGGGGTTTTTGCATTTCAGACCCCGATTTCTGCATCTCGTCGCTTTTGGCAGGATGGCCACCCGCGCCATACGTATAGTCCGTTTCAGCCCCGCTGCGGTACTGCAGCGGAGCGTACCGAAACAAAAAGAACGCACGACATGAACAAACTGCTGCCACTGTGCGCCAGCCTGATGCTGGCTGCCAGCCCCGCTTTTGCCGGCTTCCAGGCGCACCGACTGGGTGCGCCTGATGCCGTCAAACTGGACGGGGTACTCGACGAGGCGGCCTGGCAGCAGGCCGTCACCCACGACACGTTCTACGAGAACGCGCCGCACGACCGCATCCCGGCCAAGTTCCGCACCGAAGTGAAGGTGATGTACGACAGCCAGTACCTGTACGTGGGCGTGAAAGCCTACGACCCCGACCCGTCCCAGATCCGCGCGCCCTTCATCCGGCGCGACAAGATCAGCGGCGACCAGGACTTCATCGGCCTGTTCATCGACCCGTCCGGCGCCAAGAAGTCGGCCCAGATCGTGTACCTGAACGCGCGCGGCGCCTTCACCGACGGGAACTTCAGCAATACCGACGGCGAGGACACCTCGCCCGACTTCGACGTCGACGTGGTCACCGCCCGCTTTGACGGCGGCTGGAGCGCGGAAGTGCGTATCCCGTTCTCGTCCATCTCCTACGTGGCCGGCCAGAGCGCGCCGTGGAACCTGCTGGTCATGCGCAACATGTCGCGCGACGAGCGCTACAAGATGTTCAGCGGCGAAGTGACGCGCTCGTCCAACTGCCTGCTGTGCTTTTCCGAGCCGATCCAGGGCATGCACGAGCTGCCCACCGGCCTGAAATGGTCGGCCACCCCGCAGCTGGTGTTGCGCAAGGGCCGCGAGCGGGTCGATGGCCAGCCGGACCGCAGCTACAGCGGCCACGACCTGTCGCTCGACCTGAAGATCCGCCCCGACTCGGCCACCACCGTCGACGCCACCATCAACCCGGACTTCTCGCAGGTGGAGCTGGACGCGCCCCAGTTGTCGGGCAATACCCGCTTCGGCCTGTTCGTGCCGGAAAAGCGACCCTTCTTCCTGGAGGGCAGCGACATCTACCAGATGCCGTTCCGCGCCATCAGCACGCGCTCGATGACCGATCCGGCCTGGGGCGCGCGCTACACGCGGCGTGACGCCAGCACCGACTTCACCGTCCTGACCGTGCACGACACCGGCGGCGGCGTGGTCATGCTGCCCAAGTCCTTCAACACCGACTTCGCGCCGCAGAACTTCCATTCCATCGCCACCGTGGCGCGCGGAATCTACAAGGCCGGCAAGGTCTCCTGGGGCGGCCTGGTGTCGGACCGCACCCTGGAGGACGGCCGCGGCTACAACCGGGTGCTCGGCACGGACCTGAGCTGGCAGCGTACCGACACGGCGCGCGGCTCGGCCCAGCTGCTGGTTTCGTCCACCACCGCGCAGCCCGACGCCAACGGCGAGCTGCGCGCCGGAGCGCGCACCGACGGCCACGCCGCCAGCGCCAGCTACGGCGACGAGAACGAGACCTGGGCCTATTTCTTCGCGGGGGAGCACGTGTCGCCGGACTTCCGCGACGATAACGGCTTCATTTCCCAGGCCGGCGAGAAGATGTGGCTCACCGAGATCACCCGCAAGTTCGGCACGCGTGGCATCTGGAACACGATGAACTTCTACTTCCACGCCGAGCGCAAGTTCGACGAAAACGGGAAGGTGATCTACAACGACTACACGCCCGGCTTGTATATGCAGGGACCGTACGACTCCCAGATCAACCTGCGCGTGCGCCCCGCCAACGCCCAGCGCGTGAGCGAGGACGGCCCGCTGTTCAAGACGCGCACCGTGTGGGGCCGCATCGACATCACTCCCAGCCGCGTGTTCTCGCGCGTGTCGGCGGAGGTGGAACTGGGCGACGAGGTCGATATCGAAGGCTCGCGCCGCGGCAAGGGCGGCAACGTCTACCTGTATGCGCGCATCCGCCCGCACGACCGCATCGAATTCGAACCGACCCTGAACGCGACCTGGGTGAACGGGCGCAGCGGCCCGGAGAACGGCCACCGGCTGTACGCCGAGCAGGCGCTCCAGCTGAATGGCATCTACCACTTCGGCCCGCACGACACCCTGCGCATGATCCTGCAAAAAGCACGTACCACCCGCAACCCCGCGTTCTACGCCACCCCGGTTGCGGCCCGCAGCACACGCGGCACCAGCTCTTTCGTGTACGGCCATACGGCCGGCCTGGGAACCGCGGCCTACGTCGGACTGACCCTGTCCGACGGCGACACGCCGGGCTTCGACCCCAGGCGGCGCCAGGACGAATTGTTCGTCAAGCTGTCCTGGCAGATTTGACCCATTCACGCAAACCTAGAGGTGAACCATGAGTATCGAACAGACCTTCGCTCCCGCCTACGCCACCGCTCCGGCGCGCACCGCGCGCCCGGTCAAGCGCAAGACGCGCATCACGATTTACCTGGACGACGAAGTGCTGGCGCAGTTCCGCAGCGAGTCGCAGCAGTGCGGCAAGGGCTACCAGACGCTGATCAATGCGGCGCTGCGTCATCGCCTCGCCGCACAGCGCGCCGAAGCGGCGACGGCGGACTGAATCGTCGCGATCCAGTGACGGCGGGGCTTACTTTCGCGTGAGCCCCCGTAAAAATTTCTCCACGGTGCAAGATTTATGCTAATCTTCGGGCTCTTTCAACCCCGGAGGATAGTATGAAAAAAGGCGAACTGGTTGCAGAATTTGCGAAGCGCACCGAACTGTCGGGCGCAGCAGCGAACGGCGCAGTGAACACCCTGATCGACATCATCACCGAGCGCCTGAAAAAAGGCGACACGGTGGGCATCACCGGTTTCGGTACGTTCTCGGTGGCGAAGCGCGCTGCACGCAAAGGCCGCAACCCCTCGACCGGCGAAGCGATCAAGATCGCCGCATCCAAGACCCCGAAATTCGCGGCTGGTGCGACCCTGAAAGCTGCCGTCAACCCGAAGAAGAAGTAATTCCTTCGCCGCGCGCGTTGCCGGCCATTCGCGCCGGCGGCGCCGCGTGTACAATCGCGGTACCCCCTTCCCGACCGCGCTATTCATCCCATGAGCTTCACCACCTGGATCACGTTCGTCGTCGCGGCGGCGCTGATCGCGATTTCGCCCGGCTCCGGCGCCGTGCTCTCGATGTCGCATGGCCTGTCCTATGGCGTGCGGCGCGCGTCGGCCACCGTGCTGGGCTTGCAGCTTGGTCTGCTCCTGGTGCTGGCGATCGCCGGCGCCGGCGTCGGCACCCTGCTGCTCGCGTCCGAAGTCGCCTTCTCGGTCGTGAAGACGGTCGGTGCGCTGTACCTCATTTATCTCGGTCTGTCGCAATGGCGCGCGCGGGCCGCGGCCGGACCTGAGCTCTCCGTCGTGCGATTGGAAGCGCCGCCGGTGCGCCAGCGCATCCTGACCGGCTTTCTCACCAACGCGACCAACCCGAAGGGCATCATCTTCATGGTGGCCGTGCTTCCGCAGTTCATCTCCAACGCGGCGCCGCTGCTGCCGCAACTGGCCATCCTCGCCGTGACGATGATGACGATCGATACCATCGTCATGCACGGTTACGCCTTTCTCGCATCCGGCATGCAGCGCCTGTTCCGCGACGCGCGCGCCGTCAAGCACCAGAACCGCTTCTTCGGCGCGGTGCTGATGTGCGTGGGCGGGGCGCTGTTCTTCGTCAAGCGCACCGGTAACCCCGCGTAACCGCGTCCGCAAGTTTGCAACCCTTTGTAACCCGGGTCACCCGGCGGGGCGCTGCTGCGTTTTAATCGGTAAACAACAACCGGAGATGCCTGATGAAACCGCACGTCCGCACGGCGCTGGCCGCCGCCTTCCTGATCGCCTTTTCCCTGGGGGCCGCTGCGCAGGACGCGCCGGGGCAGGCGGGGCGCATCTCGCTGATTGAAGGAAGGGTGGACCTCGGCGGCTTGGCCGAGCCTGGTCCCGCCATGTTGAACTTTCCGGTCACCTCCGGCATGGAGCTGACCACGCAACGCGGGGCGCGCACGGAGCTGCGGGTCGGTTCGACCGCCGTGCGCCTGGACGGCGACTCCTCGCTGGAAGTGACCCAGCTCGATGACGACCATTTCCGCCTGCGCCTGTACTACGGCAGCGTCAGCGTGCGCGTGCGCGACCGCGCGGTGGCGGCGGACTTTTCGCTCGAGACGCCGCAGGG
>DASRUW010000228.1:0-2794 GCA_035655255.1 Telluria sp.
CACTGCCTCGGCATCCTGACCTCGATGTTCTCGTCGGTGTTCTTCTCGCGCGGCGTCGTCAACCTCTGGTACGGCCGCAAGAAGAAGCTCGGCAAGATCGCCATCGGCACGGTGTGGACGGCTCCGGCCGCCGCCGCCAAGAAATAAGGACGGGATACAAGCATGGAATTTTTCAAGATCAAACGGGACATCCCGTTCATGCGCCACGCGTTGATCTTCAACGTGATTTCGGCGCTGACCTTCGTGGCCGCGGTGTTCTTCCTGGTCCATAAGGGCCTGAACCTGTCGGTGGAATTCACCGGCGGCACCGTGATGGAGTTGAAGTATCCGCACGCGGCCGACCAGGAGAAGATCCGCCGCACCCTGCGTGGCATCGGCTATGAACAGCCGGAAGTGACCAGCTTCGGCACCGCCCAGGACGTGCTCCTGCGCCTGCCGGTCGAGAAGACCGACACCGGCTCGCACAGCTCGCAGAAGGTGTTCAACGCGATCTGCGCGGCCGAAGGCGGCAGCGCGCGCCAGGTGGCGGTGCAGGGCGGCGGCGCGCAGGCCGCCAAGTGGAGCTGCTTCGACGCCGCCGGCAAGGAGCTCGTGACCCAGCAGCGCGTCGAATTCGTCGGCCCGCAGGTCGGCGACGAGCTGGCCCAGAACGGCATGAACGCGCTGGCCATGGTGGTCATCGGCGTGATGATCTACCTGGCCGTGCGCTTCGAATGGAAGTTCGCCGTCGCGGCCATCATCGCCAACCTGCACGACGTGGTGATCATTCTCGGCTTCTTCGCCTTCTTCCAGTGGGAGTTCTCGCTCACGGTGCTGGCGGCGGTGCTGGCGGTGCTGGGCTACTCGGTCAACGAATCGGTCGTGATCTTCGACCGGATCCGCGAGAACTTCCGCAAGCAGCGCAAGATGAGCGTGAAGGAAGTGATCGACAACGCGATCACCAGCACCATCTCCCGTACCATCATCACCCACGGCTGCACCCAGATGATGGTGCTGTCGATGCTGTTCCTCGGCGGCCAGACCCTGCACTATTTCGCCATCGCGCTGACGATCGGTATCTGCTTCGGCATTTATTCGTCCGTGTTCGTGGCGGCCGCCGTGGCCATGTGGCTGGGCGTGAAGCGCGAAGACCTGATCAAGCCGGTCAAGGAACGCGACACCACCGACGGCGCCGTCGTGTAAGACATGAGCCGCGGCAGCCGCCTGCTGATGCTGCTGGACGCCCTGCGCGCCCACCGGCATCCGGTGACCGCCGCGGCCCTCGCCGAACAGATGGGCGTGTCCGAACGCACCATCTACCGCGACATCCAATCGCTCAACGCCATGGGCACGCCGGTCGACGGCGAGGCCGGCGTGGGCTACCTCCTGCGGCCCGGCACCTTCCTGCCGCCGCTCTCCTTCAACGCCGACGAACTCGAAGCCCTGGTGCTGGGCGCGCGCTGGGTGCGCCACCAGGGCGACCCGGTGCTGGCCGAGGCGGCCGAGCGTGTGCTGACCAAGATCGCCACCGCCACCCCGCGCGACCTGCGCGACCGCATCGACCAGACCAGCCTGTGGGTGCCCGCCTTCGGTTCGACCCCGACCGATCCCTGGGTGGCGCCGGCGCGCGCCGCCATCCGCGACGAGCGCAAGCTGCACATCCGCTACCGGGCCGAGGACGGCCAGGCCAGCGAACGCGTGATCTGGCCCTTCGCCCTCGCTTTCTTCGAAGGCAGGCGGGTGCTGGCTGCCTGGTGCGAGCTGCGCAACGCGCACCGCCATTTCCGGGTCGACCGGGTGGATGACATGGACATCCTGGACGAGGCCTATCCCGTGCGCCGCGCCGAACTGCTGGCCGCGTGGCGCAAGGAACTCGGCATCCGCGCCGGCTCCTGACAGAAACTGACAGGCTCGCTGCGTAACATGGCTCCGTTGTCATTCACTTACGGAGAAAAGCCATGCGTCTGTACCACCACCCGATGTCCTCGAATTCGCGCCGCGTCGTCATGACGGCGCTCCTGATCGGCCAGCCGCTGGACCTGGTCGAAGTGAGCCTCATGAACGAGCAGGACCGCAAACTGCTGGGCGAAATCAACCCGAACAACAAGATTCCCGTGCTGGAGGACGACGGCCTGCTGCTGTGGGAATCCCAGGCCATCATGCAGTACCTGTGCGACAAGGAGGGCGGGCACGCGCTCTACCCGCAGGACCTGCGCGCGCGCGCGGACGTCAACCGCTGGATGTTCTGGTCGGCCCAGCACTGGTCGACCAACATCTCCTACCTGACCTACCAGAACTTCATCAAGGGCATGCTGAACCGCGGCGCGCCCGATCCGGCCGAGGTGGCGCGCTGCACCCTGGAACTGGAGCGCTTCGCCCCCGTGCTGGACGCCCACCTGGCCGGCCGCGACTGGGTTTCCGGCCCGCAGCTGACCCTGGCCGACCTGTCCCTGGCGGCTCCGCTGATGTACATGGAGCAGGGAAAACTGCCGCTCGTACAGTATGTACACATCCAAAAATGGTTCAAACGGGTGCAAAACCTCGATTGCTGGCAGAAAACTTCGAAAATCTTCTGAGTTATGTGCGCCAACTAACAGAAGAGTCGAGCTTGCTTGACTACTATGAAGCTGTCTCTTTCAGGACATCCCTAGTTTTGGACTTCAGCCCGCTCCCCCAGCGGGCTTTTTTTTGTCGAATGAACATCCAGTCCTGGATTTTGCTGTGCGTCACCAGCTTCGCGCTGGCGGGGCCGGTGCGCGCCCAGCCCTTGCGTATCTATTTCGACAATGCCAGCGTGCCCACCCAATACGCCTGC
>DASRUW010000229.1:0-5232 GCA_035655255.1 Telluria sp.
GCCGCGGGCGCCGGCAACACTGGCGCCATCGATCCGGCGGCACAGGCGGCCATCGCCGCCACGCCAGGAGCGGCGCGCGTCGACTTCCTGCGCGTGCGGCCGCTGCAGCTCGATCCCGCCCGTCCCGCGGTGGCCCTGCTGGCGCGCCGCATCGACCCCGCCGATCCGGGGCGCGTCCTGCCGCTGCTGGGTGAGTCCTTGCCGGTGCCAGCCGGCGCACGGCCGGCCTGGGTGTCCGAGGCAATGCTCGACTTGTACGGCGTGCAGGCGGGCGGCCGGCTCGATCTGCCGCTGGGCGGCGGCACGCAACGCTTCTTCGTCGCAGGCGTGTGGCGGGACTACGCGCGCCAGAGTGGCGCCGTGCAGATCCGCCTGGAGGAGTATCGCGCCCTCACGGGAGACCAGGACGTGAGCGACGCGGCGCTCTGGCGCAACCCCGACACCACCGCCGCGCAGCTGCGCGAGCGCATCCAGCACCTGCCGTTCGGCGCGGCCCTGGAGTTTTCCGAGCCCGGCGAGATCCGCGCCATCAGCCTCGCCATCTTCGACCGCAGCTTTGCCGTCACCTATCTGCTCGAGGCGATCGCGATCGCCATCGGCATGGCCGGCGTGGCCGCCACCTTCTCGGCCCAGACGCTGGCGCGCAGCCGCGAATTCGGGATGCTGCGCCACGTCGGCGTCACCCGCGGGCAGATCCTCGGCATTCTTGCCATCGAAGGCAGCGGCCTGACCGCGCTGGGCATCGGCTGCGGCTTCGGGCTGGGACTCGTCATCAGCCTGGTGCTGGTCTTCGTCATCAATCCGCAATCCTTCCACTGGACCATGGAGCTGCACCTGCCCTGGCCGCTGCTGGCGAGCGTGGCGGCGGCGCTGCTGGCGGCCTCGGCGCTCACGGCACTGGCCGCGGGGCGCTACGCGGTGTCCGGCGGGCCGCTGCGGGCGGTCAGGGAGGACTGGTGATGGCGTTCCCGCATCGTCACGCCCGCGCACGCGGTGGCCTCCGCGCGCCAAGGCTGACGCTGACGCGTTCTACCAGGGGTCTCCGCGTGCGCGGGGATGGCGGCGCTTCGTTTCGGCGCGCAGCAAAGGCGCTGGTGCTCGCGCTGCTCGTATGGATGGTTCCAGCCTGGGCGGCTCCCGTCAGCTATGCGCCGGTGTGGCCCGGCGTGCCGCTGGTCTTCCCGCGCGACTTCGGCGCGCATCCGGACTTCCGCACGGAGTGGTGGTACGTCACCGGCTGGCTCAAGACGGCGAAAGGCAAGCCGCTCGGCTTCCAGGTCACCTTCTTCCGCACCGCGACCGCCCACGACCGGTCCGACCCCAGCGCGTTCGCGCCGACCCAGCTCGTGATCGCGCACGCAGCCCTGTCCGATCCGGCGCTCGGCCACCTGCTGCACGACCAGCGCAGCGCACGCGCCGTGCTCGGCCTGGCCTATGCGCGGGAGGGCGACACCGATGTCAAACTCGACAATTGGACCATGCGCCGCCGCCCCGACGGCAACTACGCCGTGAGAGTCCAGGCGCGCGACTTCCATTTCGACCTGACCCTCACCCCCACCCAGCCGCCGCTGGCCCAGGGCGAGGCCGGCTTCTCGAAGAAAGGCCCGCGTCCGGAACTGGCCAGCTACTACTACAGCGAACCGCACCTGCGCGTCTCCGGCCAAAGCACCCGCGGCGCGGTAACGGGCGACGCGTGGCTGGACCACGAATGGTCGACCCAATACCTGGATCCGCAAGCCCAGGGCTGGGACTGGATCGGCGCCAACCTCGATGACGGCTCCGCCTTGATGGCCTTCCAGATCCGCGACCGCCAAGGTGGTAAACTATGGGCCCACGCGACGTTACGCGACGCCGCCGGCAAGGTCACCCAATTCGCGCCCGGCCAGGTGCATTTCGAGCCGCTCGCGCGCTGGCGTTCCCCACGCACGCAAGCGACCTACCCGGTCGCGATGCGGCTGGAGACAGGAGCCACGTCCTGGCGCATCGCCCCCTTGCAGCAGGACCAGGAACTCGACTCGCGCCTGTCCACCGGCGCCGTGTACTGGGAAGGCGCGGTGACGCTCGAACGCGACGGAAAGCCGGCCGGCCACGGCTACCTCGAACTGACGGGGTATGTCTCGCCGCTCAAAATGTGAAGAATTCGATGACCAACCGCACCAGCAACGACACCGCCACCGCCCGCAAAGGCACCTTCGCCGCCCTCCTCGGACTGGCCCCCTTCCTCAAGCCGTACAAGCGCCAGTTCATGCTGGCCGGCGGCGCGCTGCTGGTCGCAGCCGGCGCCACGCTCGCCATCCCGGCCGCCTTCAAGCGCATGATCGACCTCGGTTTCGGCCACGCGGGCATCGGCAGCGCGGCCCACGTGGACGCGTCCTTCCTGGCCTTGTTCGGACTGGCCGCGCTGCTCGCGCTGGCCACCGGCGCGCGTTACTACACGGTCTCCTGGCTGGGCGAGCGCATCACCACCGACATCCGCGCCGCCGTGTACCGCCACGTGACGCGCCAGAGCCCGGAGTTTTTCGAGACCACCCAGACCGGTGAAGTGCTGTCGCGCCTGACCACGGACACCACCCTGATCCAGAGCGTGGTCGGCGCCAGCGCCTCCATCGCCCTGCGCAACCTGCTGCTCTTCCTCGGTGGCCTCGTCATGCTGTTCGTGACCAGCCCGCGCCTGTCGTCCATCATCCTCGGCCTGCTGGTGCTGGTGGTGGTGCCGATCGTGCTGTTCGGCCGCCGCGTGCGCAAGCTGTCGCGCGATTCGCAGGACCGCATTGCCGACTCCTCCGCCATGGCGGGCGAAATCCTGAATGCCATGCCGACCGTGCAGGCCTTCACCCACGAAAACCTGGAAGCGAAACGCTTCGACGGCGCCGTGGAAGGCGCCTTCTCGACCGCCATGCGCCGTACCCGCGCCCGCGCCCTGCTGACGATGGTGGCGATCCTGCTGGTGTTCGGCGCCATCGTCTTCGTGCTGTGGCTGGGCGCCCACGCCGTGCTGGCCGGGACCATGACCGGCGGCGACCTGGGCCAGTTCATCCTGTACGCCACCATCACGTCCGGCGCGCTCGGCGCCCTGAGCGAAGTGGCGGGCGAGACCCAGCGCGCGGCCGGCGCGGCCGAACGCCTGCTGGAACTGCTGGCCGTGGAGTCCGCGATCCAGGACCCGGCGCACCCGCACGCCCTGCCCCCGCGTGCCGCCAACGGCGCGGCCCTCACCCTGGCCGACGTCACCTTCAGCTATCCGTCGCGGCCCGAGACCGCGGCCATCGCGCACCTGAACCTGGATATCCGCCCCGGCGAGACGTTGGCCGTGGTTGGGCCTTCCGGCGCCGGCAAGACCACCCTGTTCCAGCTGTTCCTGCGCTTTTACGACCCGCAGGCCGGCGCCATCCGCCTGGATGGCGTGGACATCCGCCTGCTGGCCCTGCACGAGCTGCGCAACGCCATCGGCATCGTCCCGCAGGATACGGTGATCTTCTCCGCCAACGCGCTGGAAAACATTCGCTACGGCCGCGCCGACGCCACCGACCAGGAAGTGATCGCCGCCGCGCGCATGGCCGCGGCCCACGAATTCATCGAGCGCCTGCCGGAAGGCTACCGTTCCTTCCTCGGCGAGCGCGGCGTGCGCCTCTCCGGCGGCCAGCGTCAGCGCATCGCGATCGCGCGCGCCCTGCTCAAGAATCCGCCCCTGCTGCTGCTGGACGAGGCGACCAGCGCGCTCGACGCGGAATCGGAACGCCTGGTCCAGGGCGCGCTGGAAACGGCCATGCAGGGCCGCACCACGGTCATCATCGCGCATCGCCTGGCGACCGTGCAGCGGGCCGACCGCATCGTGGTCATGGAAGACGGGAAGATCGTCGAGATGGGCACGCACGCGGAACTGGTCGCCCTGGGCGGCGTCTACGCCAACCTGGCCGCGCTGCAGTTCCAGCCGGTCCACGTCACGCCGCGGGAGAACGCATGAACGACGCCGAATTGATGCGCAGCTGCCATACCATCCTGCCCGGCCACCGTCCGCGCACGCCGGCGCAGATGTTCGCCGCCATGGCGGAATGGTGCGAACAAAACGGCATCGAGCACGACATCTACGGCAGCGGTGCGCAGCTGCAGGCGTTCGAGGAGAAGATCGCGCGCCTGCTCGGCTTCGAAGCGGCCGTGTTCTGCATCACCGGCACCATGACGCAGGTGACGGCGTTGCGCCTGGCCTGCGCCGAGCGCGGCTCGGACCTGGTGGCGCTGCATCCCACCTCGCACATCATCGTGCACGAGCGCTCCAACTACCAGCTGCTGGACCACTTCAAGGCCTTGCAGGTCGGCGACCGCCACCGTCCCTGGACCGTGGCCGATCTGCAGGCGGTGCCGGACCGCCTCGGCGCGGTGGCGATGGAAATGCCGATGCGCGAGATCGGCGGCCAGAATCCGTCCTGGAACGAGATCGAGGAAATCAAGCGCCACGCCCGCGCGCGCGGCGCGCACCTGCACATGGACGGCGCGCGCCTGTGGGAATGCGCGGCCGCGCTGGGCCGCCCGCTGCACGAGATCGCGGCGGGGTTCGATTCGGTCTACGTTTCGCTCTACAAGGGAATCGGTGGCCTGGGCGGTTCGCTGCTGGCTGGCAGCCGCGCTTTCGTCGACCGTGCCGCCGAGTGGTTCCGGCGCGAGGGCGGCAACGTCATCCACCGCACGCCCTACTTCGTGGCCGCCGCGATGCAGTTCGACGCGCGCCTGACGCAGATGCCGGCCTATTTCGAACGCACGCAATGGCTGTATGGGGTGCTGCGCGATTACCCTGTGTTCAAGGTGAATCCGGCGGCGCCGCAGGCCAACATGCTGCACCTGCACCTGCCGGTGGACCGCGACCGTGCGCTGGATATCCGCAATGCCATCGCCGCCGAACACGGCATCTGGCTGTTTGGCCGCGCCGCGCATGCCGCGCTGCCGAATACCAGCTACATCGAACTGTATGTGGGGGACAATCTGCTGCACGCCGAAGACGCCGCCGTGCGCCGCGCGCTTGACCTGTTCAGCGCCGCCCTGCTGACATAACCGTCATCCCCGCGCAAGCGGGGACCCCTGATAGACTGCGTCGAGACGTCGTATGCGCAGAGGTCCCCGCGTGCGCGGGGACGACGGCTAGACCGCCATCGGCGCCGTCAGCGGCGGATGGTGCTCGTAGCCTTCCAGGATGAAGTCGGAGGGTTCCACTTTCTCCAGCCATTCCGGCTCGTACTT
>DASRUW010000230.1:0-6267 GCA_035655255.1 Telluria sp.
GCGCCCTTCGCTGGACGAGGTGCTGGCCTACCGCGCCGACGTCGACGAGCGCATGGAGCTGCTGCTGGCGGCGCGCGGGGCCGAGCCGGAGCTGGCGCGCCTGGTCACGCTCGGCCTGCAGCACGAGCAGCAGCACCAGGAACTGATGCTCACCGACGTCAAGCACCTCCTGTCCTGCAATCCGCTCGCGCCGGCCTACGACAACAAGCCCTTGCAGCCGAGGGCGGATGCGCAGCCGCTGCGCTGGATCGCTTTCGATGGCGGCGTGTGCGCCATCGGCCACGCCGGCGACGGCTTCTGCTTCGATAACGAATTGCCGCGCCACCGCCAGTTCGTCGAGCCGTTCGCGCTGGCGTCGCGCCTGGTGACGAATGGCGAATACCTCGCCTTCATCGAGGCGGGCGGTTACGACGACGCGCGCCTGTGGCTGGCCGAAGGCTGGGACCTGGTGCGCGCCGAGGGCTGGCGTCATCCCTTGTATTGGCGCCGCGCGGCGGAGGGCGGCTGGCAGGAGTTCACGCTGCACGGCCTGCAGCCGCTCGATCCGGCGCGGCCCGCGATCCATCTGTCGCTGTTCGAGGCCGATGCCTACGCCCAGTGGGTCGGCGCGCGCCTGCCGACCGAGGCGGAATGGGAAGCCGCCGCCGGTTCCTTGGATCTGGGCCAGATGCAAGGCGAGGCGTGGCAGTGGACCAGCAGCAGTTACGGCCCGTATCCCGGTTTCGTGCCCGCGGAGGGGACGATCGGCGAATACAACGGCAAGTTCATGGTCAATCAGTACGTCCTGCGCGGCTCCTCCTGCGCCACGCCGCCGGGGCATGCGCGCGCCAGCTACCGCAACTTCTTTCCCGCGCCCGCGCGCTGGCAGTTCACCGGCATCCGCCTGGCGCGCCACGGAGGCTGAACGTGGGCCGCCTGTTGGGCACCAGTCCTGCCGCCGTCTGGGTCCTGCGCCACCCGCTCGGATTCGCGCTGCAGGTGTTCAAGGGCTTCCGCTCGAACCAGGGCTTCCTGCTGGCCGGGGCCGTCGCCTATTACGCGCTGCTGTCCGTCGTGCCCTTCCTGATGCTGCTGGTGGTGGTGCTTTCGCACTACATCGACCAGGCGCAGCTGCTTCAGACCATGCGCCGCTATCTCGAATGGATCATGCCGAGCCAATCCGGCTCCATCGTCGCGGAACTGGCCAATTTTCTCGATAACCGCGGCGTCATCACCTGGGTGCTGGCGGCCACCATGCTGTTTTTCAGTTCGTTCGCCTTCACGGTGCTGGAAAACGCGATGTCCGTCATCTTCGTGCACCGGGTCGCGATCCGGCGCCGGCACTTCATGGTCTCGGCCGTGCTGCCGTATTGTTATGTGGTCGCGCTGGGCGTGGGCGCCATGCTGGTCACCTTCGTGGCCGGCGGCCTGCAGGTGATGGGGGCCGAGCGGATCGAATTCCTTGGCCTGGCCTGGTCGCTGCACGGCTTGTCCGGCGCCTTGCTGTACCTGCTCGGGTTCGGCGGCGAAGTGCTGGTGCTGTCCTCGATCTACCTGGTGATGCCGGTGGGCCGCCTGTCCTGGCGCCAGGCCTTGCTGGGCGGGGTCAGCGCGGCGATCGGCTGGGAGATCGCGCGCCACGTGCTGGTGTGGTACTTCTCGACCCTGTCGCAGGTGAACGTGGTGTACGGCTCCATGACCACCGCCATCGTCGTCATGTTCAGCTTCGAGATCGGCGCAACCCTGCTGCTGCTTGGCGCGCAGGTGATCGCGGAATACGAACGTGTCGGCCGCGGCGGCCAGGCTCGCCCTGCGCCGCGTTTCAGGGTATCGTAAGCACTGGAACCAGTTTCGGAGTCTTCGATGGGACGTTACGGCGCGGTCGTATTCGACATGTATGGCACCTTGTTCAACGTGTATTCCGTCACGCGCGCCTGCGACGCCGCGGCGCCCGGCAAGGGCGAGGAGATGGCGCGGCTATGGCGCCAGAAGCAGCTGGAATACACCTGGCTGCGCAGCCTGATGGGACGCTACGCCGCCTTCGAGACCGTCACCGTCGACGCCCTGCGCTTCACCTGCGCGCAGCTTGGCATCCCGCTCGGCGAAGCGCGCCTGCGCGGCTTGGCGGAGGAGTACGACCGCCTGGAGCCGCATCCGGAAGCGCCGGGCGTGCTGCGCCACCTGAAGGAGGCGGGCATCCGCACCGGCATCATCTCCAACGGCTCGCCGCGCTCGATTGCCGCGCTGGTGGAGCATGCCGGCCTGACGCCGCTGTTCGACGAGCTGGCCAGCGTCGACGAAGTGGGCGTCTTCAAGCCCGATCCGCGCGTGTACGACCTGGCCGAGCGGCGCATGGGGCGCCCGCGCGCCGAGACCCTGTTCGTCTCCTCGAACGCCTGGGACGCCAGCGCCGCCAGCCTGGCCGGTTTCGCGGTCTGCTGGGTCAACCGCTTCGGCAACGCCTTCGACGAGCTTGGCGCCACCCCCGAACACGTGGCCCGCGACCTCGGCGCCCTGGCCGACTGGATCGTCGGCGTCTAGTCAGCAGAGGAGCTTTTTGGGGTCTGACCCCGGATGGGGTCAGACCCCGGTTTTCAGCTGGCCTCGGCCACGCGCATCGCCTCCTGCGCCAACTGCCGGTTCACGGCCGACAGCACCGCCTTGAACGACGCCGTCACGATATTGCTGTCGATCCCCGCCCCGAACAGCGTGGGTCCATCGTCAAGCCGCAGCTCCACATAGCAGGCCGCCCGCGCATTCGCCCCCGAGCCGATCGCATGCTCGTGGTAGTCCATGATCCGGATATTCATGCCCAGCGCATTGACGAAGGCATCGATGGCGCCATTGCCGCCTCCGGCCAGCGTCACCGCCTGCTGGCGATGCGTCACCGCCAGCTCCACCTGCACCTTTTCGTCGCTGCTGCTGTCCTCGGACATCTTGTGGCCGACGTAGGACCACGGCGTCACGCGCGCCAGGTATTCGCGTTCGAACACCGCATGGATATCCCCCGCCGACATTTCGCGCCCGGTGGCATCGGCCACCTGCTGCACCGCCCGTGCAAACTCGATCTGCAGGCGGCGGGGCAGGGCGAGGCCGTATTCCTGTTCCAGCAGGTAGGCCATGCCGCCCTTGCCGGACTGGCTGTTCACGCGGATCACCGCGTCGTAGCTGCGGCCGAGGTCCTGGGGATCGATCGGCAGGTAGGGAATCTCCCACAAGCCTTCCGGATCGTGCTTGGCGAAGCCCTTCTTGATCGCATCCTGGTGCGAGCCCGAGAAAGCGGTGAACACCAGGTCGCCCGCGTACGGATGGCGCGGATGCACCGGCAGCTGGTTGCATTCCTCCACCGTCTGGCGCACGGCATCGATGTCCGAGAAATCCAAGCCGGGATCGACGCCTTGGGTGTAGAGATTGAGCGCCAGGGTCACGAGGTCCACGTTCCCGGTGCGCTCGCCGTTGCCGAACAGGCAGCCCTCGACCCGCTCCGCGCCCGCCATCACGGCCAGTTCGGCCGAAGCGACGGCCGTGCCGCGGTCGTTGTGCGGGTGGACGCTGATGATGAGCGAATCGCGCCGCTCCAGCTTACGCGACATCCATTCGATCTGGTCCGCGTACACGTTCGGGGTGGACGATTCGACCGTCGACGGCAGGTTCACGATCATCTTGTTGTACGGAGTCGGCTGCCACTCGGCGCTGACCGCGTCCACGATGTGCTTGGCGAAGTCCAGTTCCGTGGTGGAGAAGGACTCGGGCGAATACTCGAATCCCCATTCGGTCTGCGGATGCTGCGCCACCAGCTCCTTGACCAGGCGCGTGCCGGAGACGGCGATCTGCACGATCTCCTCGCGCGGCAGCCCGAACACGACGCGGCGGAACACCGGCGCCACCGAGTTGTAGAGGTGGACGATGGCGCGCCTGGCGCCGGCCGCCGCGTCCACGGTGCGGCGGATCAGCTCATCGCGCGCTTGGGTCAACACGATGATGGTCACGTCGTCCGGAATCCGGCCTTCGTCGATCAGCTTGCGCACGAAGTCGAAGTCGGTTTGCGAGGCGCTGGGGAAGCCGACCTCGATCTCCTTCACGCCGATGGCGACCAGCATGTCGAAAAAGCGCAGCTTCTTCTCCACGCTCATCGGCTCGATCAGGGCCTGGTTCCCGTCGCGCAGGTCGGTGCTCATCCAGATCGGGGGGCGGGTGATCGTGTGGTCCGGCCAGCGGCGGTCGGTGAGCTGTACGGGGGCAAAGGCGCGGTATTTGGCGCTCGGGTTCTTCAACATCATGTCTGCTACTCCTGGGGATTCGTCAACGGGAAGGTGGCGAATGGCTGCCGGACGGCCACGGAACGCTAGGCCCGGCAACCGGTCGGTAGGTGTAGCAGCAGGTAGGAGGAAGTCGGCAGCATCTTGAAACTCTCTGGGTACGGCGGAGCAGGCGCGGGCCTGCGGCTCGGGGCGCTCAGGCGCGCGCAGCTAGCGCGCCTAGCGATAGGGCGCGTAGTAGAGAGTTCGGCAGATGCGATTGGAAGGACATGCCCTGACTGTACGTGGCCTCAAGCACGTCTGTCAAGAGCCTGCTAGAATACTTCGATATCTAATCATTAGTCAGTAAATATTGTGATCTCTACTGAAGAGCGATTTTCGCACGCGCTGCATAACGCCGCCCGCGCCTGGCGCCAGGCCATCGACCGGCGCCTGCGCCACCTTGGCCTGGGACAGGCGAGCTGGCTGACCATCGCCACCGTGGCCAAGGCCGGGACCCATCCGCCGTCGCAGGCGGAGCTGGCCGACCGGGTCGGCGTGGAGGCGCCGACCATGGTCGCGATGCTGGACCGCCTGGCCAAGTCCGGCTACGTGCTGCGCCAGCCTTCGGACACGGACCGGCGCGTCAAGCTGGTCGTGCTGACCGAGCAGGGCCAGGCCGTCTACGCCGCCGTGAAGACGGAGGCCGCGGCCCTGCGCCACGAACTGCTGCGCGGCGTCGACCGCGAGCAGCTGGCCGCGATGGCGGACCTGCTGGAGGCGCTCGGGGCGGCCGCGGAAGCGCTCGCATGACGACGTCCGTGCCGGCGCCGGTGCAGAACCGGACCATGATCACGCTGTCGATCATGCTGGCCACCGTGATCCAGGCGCTCGACGGCACCATCGCCAACGTGGCCCTGCCGCACATGCAGGGCAGCCTGTCCGCCTCGCAGGACCAGATCACCTGGGTGCTGACTTCCTTCATCGTCGCCTCGGCGATTGCCACGCCGCTCACCGGATGGCTGTGCGACCGCTTCGGCCAGAAGCGGGTGTTCCTCGCTTCCGTGGCCGGGTTCACGCTCGCCTCCGTGCTGTGCGGCCTGGCGATGTCGCTGGCCCAGATCGTCGGCGCCCGCCTGCTGCAGGGCGTGTTCGGCGCCGCCCTGGTGCCGCTGTCGCAAGCCGTCCTCCTCGAGATCAACCCGCGCGAAAAGCACGGTTCGGCCATGGCCGTGTGGGGCATGGGCGTGATGATCGGCCCCATCCTGGGCCCGACCCTGGGCGGCTGGCTGACCGACAGCTACAGCTGGCGCTGGGTGTTCCTCATCAACGTGCCGGTGGGAGCGCTGGCCTTCTACGGCATCTGGCGCTACATCCGCACCGACCTGCCGCGGCGCGGCATGCGCTTCGACGTGTTCGGCTTCGCCACCCTGAGCCTTGCGATCGGGGCGCTGCAGATGCTGCTCGACCGGGGCGAGCAGAACGATTGGTTCGCCGCCACCGAAACCTGGATCGAGGCCGTGGTGCTGGCAGTCAGCCTGGCCTATTTCGTGGCGCATACCGCGTTCACCCGTCCCGAACAATCGTTCTTCGACTACCGGCTGCTGAAGAACTCGAACTACGTCACCGGCCTGCTGTTCATCTTCATCGTCGGCATGGTGCTGTTCGCCACGCGCGCGCTGACGCCCTCGCTGCTGCAAGGCCTGCTCGGCTATCCCGCCATGACGGCCGGCCTGGTGACCGCGCCCAGCGGCCTCGGCACCATGCTGGCGATGATGGTGGTCGGCCGCCTGACGGGCAAGGTCGACACCCGCCTGCTGCTCGGGACGGGCTTCATCATCACCGCGTTCTCGCTGTGGCAGATGAGCGGCTTTTCGCTGGAGATGACGCCCAGCCTGGTGGTGTGGTCCGGCGTGGTGCAGGGCATCGGCCTGGGCCTCGTGTTCGTGCCGCTGTCGGCGGCCACCTTCGCCACGCTGCCCGGGGCCATGCGCGCGCAGGGCACGGCCATCTACAGCCTGATGCGCAATATCGGCAGCAGTATCGGCAT
>DASRUW010000231.1:0-6869 GCA_035655255.1 Telluria sp.
CCCGCCGATGCGGCGCGCGGCAATCTCGTCATCATCGGCGGCCACCTGGAAAACGATAACGCCGCCGTCTGGCGCGCCATCGTCGACCTGGCCGGCGGCAAGGGCGCGCGCATCGCGGTGCTGCCCAGTGCCGCGGCCGATCCGCGCGCCGCGGGCGCGGCGACGGTGGCGCGTCTCAACCGCTACGGCGCGCGCGCCTTCCTGGTGCCCGTCGCGGTCAAGCTGGGCGGCGAGCCCGCCGCGCGCGCGGCTGCGGACGACCCCGCACTGGCGGCCCGGGTGGCCCAGGCCGGCGGCGCCTTCCTGACCGGCGGCGACCAGTCCCGGATCACCGCCGCCCTGGTGCGCCCGGACGGCACCCATACCCGCCTGCTCGATGCGCTGTGGTCCCTGTACCGGCGCGGCGGCGTCCTGGCCGGCACCAGCGCCGGCGCGGCCGTCATGAGCCGGACCATGTACCGCGACGCCGAGACCGTCCTCGGCACCCTGCGCCAGCCGGTGCGCCAGGGCCATGAGCTGGGGGCGGGACTGGGCTTCATCGGGCCGGACGTCTTCATCGACCAGCACCTGATCGCGCGCGGCCGCTTCGCGCGCATGCTGCCCGCCATGCTGGCCGGGCACTACCGGTTCGGACTGGGCGTGGACGAAAACACGGCCCTGGTGGTCGGGCCTGGGCGCGACGTACGTGTGCTGGGAGCCAGCGGAGCGATCGCGCTCGACCTGTCCGAGGCGCATGCGGACCAGGGCGATGCCGGACTGCGCGCGGAGAACGTCGGCATCAGCTATGTCGATGCGGGCGACACCTTGCAGCTGCCGGACGGCGTCCCCGCCCCAGGTCCCGGCAAGGCGCCGGTCGATCCGGCCCGGCCCTACTTCCACGGTGCGCTGTTCGTGCCGGACATCCTTGGCCGCGGCGCCGTGGTCGACCTCATGACCAAACTGGTCGACAGCGACCAGCAGCGCGGCGCCGGCATCACCTTCGGCAGCCCGGACGCGCCGGACGCCGAGCGCGGCTTCGAGTTCACCTTCACCCGCACGCCCGCCACGCGCGCCTGGCTGTCCAGCGTCACGGAGCGCTACACGGTCTACCGCCTGCGCATGGACGTGCGCCC
Organism: Telluria sp.; assembly: GCA_035655255.1. Classification (GTDB taxonomy): domain Bacteria; phylum Pseudomonadota; class Gammaproteobacteria; order Burkholderiales; family Burkholderiaceae_D; genus Telluria. Next base: position 1,113 of record DASRUW010000231.1, read on the forward strand.
GATCCGGATGGCCCGGCCGCTGTACACGCCCGCCGAATAGAAGCTGGTCAGGGCGTCAGCCCGAAGCGGTACACGAGGCGCGCCCGGTAACGCTCGCCCGGCCGCAGCCACGGATCGGGAAAGCCCGGCTGGTTCGGCGCATCGGGAAAGCGCTGCGGTTCCAGGCACAGTCCGGAGCGATGCGCAAAACCGTCGGCCCCGTCCAGGAAGTTCCCGCTGTAGAACTGCAGGCCGGGCGCGTCGGTCAGCAGGTCGAGGGTGCGCCCGGAACCGTGGTGCACCAGCCGCGCGGCCTGCCGCAGCGCGCCGGCCGGCCCGTCCAGCGCGAAGTTGTGGTCGTAGCCGCCGGCGCAGTGCAGCTGCGGGTCCCCGCCGCCGATCCGCGCGCCGATGGCCTGGGGCCGCGTGAAATCGAAGGGCGTGCCGGCGACCTCGCGCAGCTCGCCCGTCGGAATGAGGCCGGCGTCGGCCGGGGTAAAACGCCGCGCGCAGATCTCAAGCTCGTGATCGAGGATGGTCGGCGCGCCCGCGCCAGCCAGGTTGAAGTAGGCGTGGCTGGTGAGGTTGACCGGCGTGAGGCGGTCGGCGACCGCGTCGAAGCTCAGGTGCAGCGCATCGGCATCGGTCAGCTCGTAGCGCGCTTCCACCTCGAGCCGGCCGGGATAGCCCTGGTCCCCGTCCGGACTCGTATGGCGCAGGACCAGGACCGCGGCCTCGGACGTCACGTGCGCGCGCGCCGTCCAGAGGGCCTTATCGAAGCCGCGCACGCCCCCGTGCAGGTGATGGGATCCGTTATTGACGGGAAGCGCGAACTGGCGGTCGCCGATCCGGAAACGTCCGTGCGCGATCCGGTTCGCGTAGCGTCCGATCAGCGCGCCGAAATACGGAGACCGCTGCAGATAGGGTTCGAGGGTCGGATAGCCGAGGGTCACGTTGGCGAAGCGCCCGAAGCGGTCCGGCACGCTGATCTCGGTGACGATCCCCCCGAAATTCGTGATGCGGACCACGACGCCATTCCGGTTGCGCAGCGTGTACAGACGGACGGCATCGCCCGCGCCGGTCAGGCCGAACGGCGCCTCCTCGACCGAGGGCACGGCCGCCGTCACGCGGACGGCGCCGGCTGCGGCGTCCAGCTGGGCCCGTCCGTCACGGGCACGGCGCCCTCCCAGCGCAGGCGATCGATGCACAGGCGGCGCGCGGTACGCTGCTGGTCCCAGGCGTGATACGCGATCCAGGTCTCGGTGCCGTCCGGCGAACGGGTGAAGCTGTTGTGGCCGGGACCGAACACGTGACCCGGCACGGACTTCATCAGCAGGGCGTGCCGGGCGTCGTCCGGCACCGTGAAGGGGCCGAGCGGGTGGTCGGCCACGACGTAACTCACGCCGTAGTTCTCGCGTTCCCACGCGCCGCCGCTGTAGAACAGGTAGTAGCGGCCGCCGTGCACCTGCATGGCGGCGCCTTCCACCGTATGCCAGTCGTAGACCGCGCCATACATCGCACGGTTGTTGAGGAACAGCTGCCAGTCCGCGTGCGGACGCACCGCGACGCGCGGCGTACCGGCCAGGGTCAGCATGTCGAGCAGCCGGTCGACCACGATGCCGGTGCCGACCCGATAGCTCCCCTCCGCTTCGAGGAAGTCGACGCAGTAGTAGAGATACCACTGCCCGTCCGGCGCGCGGAAGGGGTGCGGATCGATCGAGAACGGCTGGTCCGGCACCAGGCGCCGGCCGGCATCGAGGAACGGCCCTTCCGGGCGCTCGCTCACGGCCACGCGCAGCTGATGGTCCCGGCCGTCGATGCCCTGGGCCGAGTAGTACATGTAGAAGCGGCCGTCGTGGAAGGCGACTTCGGGCGCCCAGAAATCGTGGCCGCCGGGCGGCACCAGGGCGTGGCCGAGCGCCTCCCAGCGCACCAGGTCGGCCGAGCGCAGGACCGGAAAGCGCTTGCCGTCCTGTGCCGCGGGCGCGGTACCGTAGGCGTAGTAGAAGCCCTCGTGGAACAGCACGAACGGGTCGGCCATCGTGCCCGGATAGACCGGGTTGACGTAGTGGCGTTGCATGTGAATCCTTCGGAAAAACGGCCGCCTGCGCGAACAGGCGGCCCCGGTGAGGCTGCGCGGACTTACAGCTTGAAGTGCAGGCTCAGGCCATACGTGGACTGGTTGTAGCGCACGTCGCGCGGCTGGTACGCGCTCAGGGCGCTCTCGTACTTCGCATGCGTCAGGTTGACGCCGTCGAACTGCAGCGACACGTTCGGCGTCAGCTGGTAGCCGATGCTCAGGTCCACGAAGGTGGTGGCGCGCACGATGCGGTCCTGGCCGAACGGCGGCTCGGCGATCTGCTCCACATAGTCGCCGCGGCGGGTGGCGGCCAGGCGGCCAGTGATGCCGCTACCCTCGTACAGGAGCGCGAAGTTGAAGTTTTTCTTCGACACGCCCACCAGCTGGGTGGTGGTGTACTCGTTGCTGGTCAGCGAAGTCCTGGTCTGGTTGTTCCCGTCGATCCAGGTGTAGTTGAACTGCGCGCCGAAGCCGCTCCACGGTCCCGGCAGGAAGTCGAAGAACTTCTGGATGCCGAATTCCGCGCCGCGCAGGCTGCCCTTGCCCGAGTTCTGCGGGCGGTTGACGCGGTAGACCAGGCCGTTGATGGTCTCGTCCTGCGTGAAGTTCTGCAGGTAGCCGTCGATACTGCGGTGGAACAGGGCCAGCTGGGCGAAACCGTTCTTCGGGAAGTAGTACTCGAGCGTGGCGTCCAGGTTGGTCGAGCGCGTCGGCTTGAGGTTGGGGTTGCCCGCCCCGCCGCTGCCAGGGGCATTCACGGTCGGCGGAATCAGGGACAGGGCCGGATTCAGGGCCGCGAAGTCCGGGCGCGTGATGGTCTTCCCGGCCGAGAAGTGGGACTGCCACTGCTTGGTCCAGCTCACGATCGCCGAGGCGTTGGGCAGGAAGTTGGTCTCGCTGGTCGACAGGTCGACGTCGGACACCACGTCGCCGATGCGGTTCATGCCGCGCAGGTCGCGGTTCAGGCGCACCATGCGGCCGCCGATTTCGCCGCTCACGTCGGCGCCGCCCAGTTCCGTACTGAAGCGGCCGGACAGGTAGAAGGTGGCGCTGCGCTCGCGCTGGTCGAACAGGCGGGTCGGATCGTCCGGCACCCGGCCGGCCGGCACGCCGTACAGGGCGCGCACGGTGTCGGCCCGGTCGAGCAGGAAGTCGGAAGACGGGGTGTACCACGGGCCGGCCAGGCGGTCCAGGCCCGGCACCAGGGCTTCAAAGTCGTTGCCGAAGGCGGCCACCGGCGACGGCCGCGTGGCGCCCCGGATGTCCGCATGCCCTTCGGCGCCATGGTAGCTGGCGCGGCGCGAGGACAGGCGCAGGCCGGTCAGGAGCGCGCTGAAGGGGCCGTCGTTGTGCAGGCGGTAGGTCGCGTCGGTGCGCCACTGCAGCTGATAGCCGCTCTGCTCGTTCCAGTTCTGCACCAGGCCGCGCAGGACGAACTGGTTCGGGTCGCGCAGCGCGTTCTGGCTGGCGGGCGTGGTGACCGAGGTGTAGCCGCCGTGGCCGTCCGCGCCGTAGGCGTACACGCCGGCGCTGGCGCCGGGGATCTGCTGGTCGACGATGATGGTGTCGTTGACGAAGCGCGAGCGCGTGTAGGCCAGGGACGAATTGACGCTCCACGGGCCGTCGATGTACTTCAGGCCGAAGTTGAGGTAATGGGTATTGGTGTGCTCCGCCTGGCCCCAGGTGCTGGTGGCCGTGTACGGGTCCCAGTCGTACGGGCCGCCGAACTGCGCGGCCGGCGCGTTGGCCGACAGGATCGGGCAGATCGTCCCGAGCGAGGTGGCGCAGCCATCCTGCGGAGCCAGCACGACGTTGGTCAGGCGCGGCGCCCAGGTCGCGATGTTGAGGATGTAGTCGACCGCAGCGCGGCCCTGGTAGCCGGTGCCGAGGTACTGGGCGCTCGCCTCCAGGCTGGGACTGATCTTCCACTGGAAGGCGCCGTGCAGGCTCTCGCGCTTGCGCTTGCCGTTGTTGTAGATGCCGCCGATGTTGGGCAGCTGGCCCAGCACGTCGCCCGCCTTGGCCGGCGCGAACGGGGGCGTGTTGCCCAGGCGCGTGGCGCTGCCGTCGGGACTGACCGAAAACACGTTGGTCGGACGGTCCACCCACTGCACCGGATAGGTCCAGTCGTCGCGGCTGACGGCCACGTCGAGCAACGCGCCCATCTCGCCCATGCCGGTCTTCCAGCGGTTGCTGACCAGGAAGCCGCCGCCCGGATTGTTCTTGGCGGGCGTGCCGTCGCTGCCCTGCACGGTGTTGCGGCGCTCTTCCAGATAGCCGGTCACGAGCTTGTCTTTTGCGTCGAAGGGCGCGCGCAGGCGGATGTTCACGGCGCCGGCGATGCCGCCCTCGAACTGGTTGGCGGTGGCCGACTTGAACACTTCCATGCCGCCGATCGACTGGACCGGCAGGTCCTGGTAGGACAGGCGGCGCCCGGCGCCGGTGAAGATTTCGTTGCCGTCAAGCGTGGTGGCGACATCCGGCAGGCCGCGGATGATGACGCTGCTGGTCTCGCCGCGGTCGCGCCCGACCTGCACGCCCGCCACGCGCTGCAGGGCGTCGCCGGTCTGGCGGTCGGGGAACTTGCCGATGTCGTCGGCGTTGATCGCGTCGACCACCTGGATCGAATCGCGCTTGACCTCCTCGGCGGAACGGATGCTGCGGCGCAGGCCCGTCACTTCCACCGTCTGCACCGGGGCGCCAGCGTCCGGCGCGGGGGCGGCCGGCGCGGCGCCGCTGTCCTGCGCCATGGACGGTCCGGCATAGGCTGTCATCAACATGATGGCCGCGCAGATCGGCCTGACTTTGAATGGGGTCATGCAGCAGTCTCCTGTGTATTGTTGTCGGGAAACCATGCGCGGTTCCCGGGGTCCCAGAGCGGACCGACTAATAATATGACTAGATATTAGTCACAACAAATAACGTTTTCAAACGAAGCTATCCGAAAACGTCATGCCGGGCTGCTCTAGCGTGGCGGTTTTGCCACCGATTCGCGCGGCACCAGGGGGCAATCCATCTTGACGTGCAGGCGCCGGCGCGGCTCGGGGGCGCGCGCCTCGGCGATGAGGGTCTCGGCGGCCCAGCGTCCCATTTCGTAGTTGGGCAGCAGGACCGTGGACAGGGGCGGATGGGTGTAGCGCGCCAGGTCCTGGTCGTCGTAGCCGACGATGGACAGCTTGCGCGGCACGTCCAGGCGCAGCTTGCGCGCCGCGTCGAGGGCGCCCACGGCCATCAGGTCGTTGGCGCAGAACAGGGCCGTCGGCCGGTCCGCCAGCGCGAGCAGCTCGGTGGCGCGGTCGAAGCCGCTGCCGACCTGCCAGTCGCCTTCGCGCACCAGGTCCGCGTCATACGGAATGTCGGCCGTGGACAAGGCCTGGCGGTAGCCCCTCAGTCGTTCGTTGGCCGCCTCCAGCCACCCTTCCCCGTTGATGAAGCCGATGCGCCGGTGCCCCGCTTCGATCAGGTGCATGGTGGCGGCGAAGCCGCCCAGCAGCTCGCTCGGCAGCACCGACGAATGGGTGCGCTCTCGCGTGTGGCAGTTCAGCAGCACGGTCGGCACGTCCGCCAGCCGCGGCGGCAGGCTGGCCGCGCGCGTGAAGATGGTGGCGTAGATCACGCCCAGCAGGGCCGGGTTGTCCAGCATCTGGGCCAGGATCGCGCTCTCCTGCCCCGGGTCGCTGCGGGTGGCGAACACGGCG
>DASRUW010000232.1:0-4996 GCA_035655255.1 Telluria sp.
TGCGCGACAGGAGATTCAGCTTCAGGAAGCGGTTGGCCAGCGCGCCCACGAAGGCCGCCGCGATGCCCGCCGCCGCCGCGAAGATGCCCAGTTCGTCCGCCGCCACGTTCGGATGGCCGCCCTCCCACCAGCGGCCGAAGACGAAGGCGACACCGATGGCGAGGACCAGGAGAACGAGCAGGGACGGCACGCCGCTGCTGCCGTCCGCCTGGCGCAGGTTGCGCGCCTCCGGCGGCAGGGCCGGCACGGCCTTCGGCTTGAAGATGGCGACGGCGACGATATAGCCGGCGTACAGGGCCGTCAGCAGCAGGCCGGGCGCGAAGGCGGCGCGGTACATGTCGCCCACCGAGCGGCCCAGCTGGTCCGCCATCACGATCAGCACCAGCGAGGGCGGGATGATCTGGGCCAGGGTGCCGGAGGCGGCGATGACGCCGGCCGCGATCTTCTTGTCGTACCCGTAGCGCAGCATGACGGGCAGGGAGATGAGGCCCATCGAGATCACCGAGGCGGCCACCACGCCGGTGGTCGCGGCCAGCAGCGCGCCGACGAAGACCACCGCGAAGGCGACGCCGCCGCGGATCGGTCCGAACAGCTGGCCGATGGTGTCCAACAGGTCCTCGGCCATCCCTGAACGCTCCAGGATCAGGCCCATGAAGGTGAAGAAGGGGATCGCCAGCAGGGTGTCGTTGCCCATGATGCCGTAGATCCGGTTCGGCAGCGCCTGCAGCAGTTCGAAGTTGAGCAGACCGAGCTCGATCCCGACGAAGCCGAACAGCAGGCCGTTGGCGGCCAGCGCGAAGGCCACGGGAAAACCCGACAGCAGGAAGATGACGAGCGCGCCGAACATGATCGGCGCGATATTCGCAATGATGAACTGTTCCATGGGTTTCCGTCAGTCGAGGTGGTTGGCGGCCTTGATGGCTTCGATTTCTTCTTCGGGCGTCGTCGCGTGCTTGCTGAAGGCGCTGGCGTCGAGACGCCCGGCCAGGAAGGCGACGCGCTTGATCACTTCCGACACGGCCTGCAGGATCAGCATCAGGAAGCCGATCGGGATCAGGATCTTGGCCGGCCACAGGATCAGGCCACCGGCGTTGTTGGACATCTCGCCGGTCTCGATGGCCATGCGCGCGTACGGCCAGGCGAACCACAGGATCACGCCGCATACCGGCACCAGGAAGACCAGGTAGCCGAACAGGTCGATCAGCACCTGCGTGCGGCGCGAGAAGCGTCCCGTCACCACGTCGATCCGCACGTGCTCGTCGCGCTTGAGGGTGTACGCGCTGCCGAGCAGGAACATGGCGGCGAACAGGTACCACTGGATCTCGAGCCAGGCGTTGGAGCTGGTCTTGAGCAGGTAACGCACCAGGGCGTTGCCGGCGCAAATCAGCACGGCGGCGAGCAAGGCCCAGCTGACGGCGCTCGCGATCTTCTCATTGACGGTGTCGATGAGGCGGGACAAAGACAGGAACATGCGGCTTCTCCGGGAATGGGGCGGCAGACCACAGCTTGCCGCCGGGGAAGCCTATTGTGCCAGTGGACAGGCTGCCAAGGCAATCGCGGCTTTTTGCACCATCAGCGTGCGTCGGTCCGGCGCCGGGCGTGCCGTCACAGCGGCGGCGCGGGCGTAACGACGTCCGGTCCGATGTGCCGCACGCTGGTGAGGCCCGCCAGCGCCATGCAGTCGCGCAGCTCGTCCTCGAACAGCTTGAGGGCGCAGCTGACCCCGTCCGCGCCGCGCGCGGCCAGCCCGTACAGGCAGGCGCGCCCGGACAGGCAGGCGTTCGCGCCCCGCCCCAGGGCGCGCACGATGTCGGCGCCGGTGCGGATGCCGCCGTCGAACCAGATCTCGATCCTGCCCCCGACTGCCTGCGCGATCTCGGGCAGGACGGAGATCGAGGACGGCGCCCCGTCCAGCTGGCGGCCGCCGTGGTTGGAGACGATGATGGCGTCCGCGCCCAGGTCGAGCGCGCGGCGCGCGTCGTCCGGGTGCAGGATGCCTTTGAGGATGAACTTGCGCGGCCAGCGGTCGCGCACCCAGCGTACGGTGGCGGCGTCGAACGAGGGATCGAACTGCTGCGCGATCCATTGCGACAGGGTGCCGATCTTCCCAGCCGCCGCGATCTCGCCTTCGAAATTGCCGAAGGTGCGGCGCTTGCTGTGCGCCATGCTGAGCAGCCAGCGCGGATGGCCCAACATGTCGGCGACGTTCGAGGGCGTCAGGCGCGGCGGCACGGACAGGCCATGCTTCTCGTCCGCCCAGCGCTTGCCCTGCACGTGCAGGTCGAGTGTGAGCACGAGGGCCGAGCAGTGGGCTTCCAGGGCGCGACACAGCAGGCTTTCGTTGACCTGGCGGTCCTTCATCAGGTACAGCTGGAACCAGAACGGCCGCCCGGTGGCCGCGGCCACGTCCTCGATCGAGCTGATCGAACAGGTGGACAGGCAGTAGGGCACGCCGAAGGCTGCCGCGGCGCGCGCGGCTTCGCATTCCCCGTTCGGCCAGGCCAGTCCCGCCAGCCCGGTCGGGCCGATGGCGAGCGGGATCCGGGCCGGATCGCCCGCCATGCTGACGGCGGTCTCCCGTTCCGACACGTCGCGCAGGACATGCTGGCGCAGGACCAGGGCGCGCAGGTCGTCCAGGTTGCGGCGCAGGGTGAGCTCCTGTTCGCTGCCGCCCTGGATGTAGTCGAACACCACGCGTGGCAGGCGCTTGCGGGCCAGCTGCTCCAGATCGAAAATGCTGGCGACGACGCTCATGCCGTCCTCACAGCTCGCCGCGCGCGGCCAGGGCGCGGATGCGCGCCCCGGCGCGGCAGGCCAGTGCCTGGATGGTGAGCGAGGGATTGACCCCGCCGGCGGTCGGAAACAGCGAGCCGTCGCAGATCCACAGGTTCGGCACGTCCCAGCAGCGCCCGTCCGCGTCGGTCACGCTGGTGGCCGGATCGGCACCCATGCGGCAGGTGCCGAGGATATGGCTGGTGTCGTCGTTGGTCCAGATCGACGTCCCGCCCGCCGCTTCCAGCATGCGGCCCATGAAACGGCGCGCATGCTCCATCAGGCGGCGGTCGTTGTCCGAATACCCGAACACCACGTGCGGGATACGCAGGCCGTACTGGTCGCGCTCCTCCGCCAGCTCGACGCGGTTGGCGGCGCGCGGCTCGGTTTCCGCCACCGCGACCAGGCCGGCCATGTGGTTGTAGTCCTGCATTTCGCGCCGCAGCGCCATGCCCCACAGGCCGCGCGAGGTGGCCACCGACTGGGCCCAGGCGCGCGGCAGCGGCCCCTGGCTCATGAAGGCATAGCCGCCATGGCAGTCCTTGCCCACGTCCGTATAGTTCCAGTGCTCGCACACGGCCATGTTGGGCGGGCCCTTGTACCAGCGGATCTCCTCGTCGAAGCGGGCCCACACGCCGGGACCGGCGTGCGTGGTCAGGTGGGTGCCGACCAGGCCCGAGCTGTTGGCCAGCCCTTGCGGAAAGCGCTCGCAGGCAGAATTGAGGAGCAGGCGCGGCGTCTCGATCGCGTAGCCCGCGACGGCGACGTGGCGCGCGCGCTGGAACTGCCAGCGGCCCTCGCGCCAGTAATGGACGCCGCGCGCCAGGCCGGACGCATCCACCTCGATGCGCCCGGCCATGGCCAGGTCGCGCACCTCCGCCCCGGCCCGCAGGGCGCGCGGAATCCACACCACGAGCGCGCTTTGCTTGGCATTGGTGGAGCAGCCGAAATTGCAGAAGCCGCGGTACACGCAGGGTGGCGAGTCGCCGCGCGGCGCGGAGACGGTCGCCAGCGGCACCGCGGCCCAGGGCACGCCCAGCGCCTCGGCGCCACGCGCCAGCACCAGGCCGGCCGCGTTCATCTCGTGCTCGCGGTAGGGATAGCGGCGGCGCGGCGGGCCCCAGGGGTAGCGCACCGGACCGCTGATCTTGAGGGCTTCCTCCGCTTCGGCGTAATACGGCGCCAGCGCCGCATAGTCCAGCGGCCAGTCGAAGCCGTAGCCGAGCTGGCTGCGCGCGTGGAACCACTCGGGCCGGAAGCGCAGCGAAATCATGCTGAAGTGGACGGTGGAGCCTCCCACGCCGCGCCCTGAGTTGTTGCCACCCAGTGCGAGCGGATCGTCGCCGCCGGACAGGCGCTCGTCGGTCCAGTAGAGCTGCTGCTGGCTCGCCTCGTCGGAGGCGAAGTCGTCGAGCGGGCGCCAGAACGGTCCCGCTTCCAGGACCACCACGGAAAAGCCCGCCTCGGCGAGCTTGCAGGCCAGGGTGGCGCCGCCCGCGCCGGCGCCGACGACGAGAAAATCGACGTCGTCGTCGTTGCCGTGGCAGCGCATCGGCACCCAGCCGCCGGAGCGGAATACGTCCGGAGCCCGGCCATCGGCGGCGCGCGGGGCCGCCGGGTTCACGGGGCCTCCCGCGCTTCCCAGGCGTCGCGCTCGCCGAAACCCAGGCGCACGTAACCGCGCGGGCTGGCCGGGCCGCCGAAGCCGATCTCGTTCCACGCCTCGGGGTGGGCGTAGTAGATGCCGACCGCGCTCTTGAGCAGCAGGTGGACGAAGAAGCGCTGGGCGGGCACCGTCCGCCACAGCGCGTGGACCGCGTCGCCGCGGGCCAGCGCCGCCAGCAGCGCGTCCTGTTCCGGCTCCGGCAGGGCGGCGAAGGGCGCGCCGCGCAGGCGCGCCTCGGCGGCCAGCGCGGCAAGGCCGGCGCGCCAGGCCTCGCGCAGCGGCGGCATCGACGGATGGCGGAAACCTTCGCCGCGGTTCTCGCACAGCATGGCATCCAGCCAGGGCGTGATCGGGATCGGGACCGCGCGCTCAGGCTGCGGCAGCAGGCGCGCGCACACCGCTTCGACCAGCTCCCATTCGTTGGGACGGAAGAAGCGGCGCGGCGGGACAGCGTGCAGACGCTGCGCGAGCACGGCGCGGGTGGGGTCGTCGAAAGAGGGGCTGTCCCGCTTGGCCAGGACGTCGTACCCCGGGTAACGCGGCGTCATGGCGTGGCCT
>DASRUW010000233.1:0-2499 GCA_035655255.1 Telluria sp.
TCTCGACGTGGGCGGCGATGCCGCGCGCGGCCAGCTCGGAAGTCGGCACCCGCTTGTGCGGATTGGAGGGACCGGCGATGTTGCGCACCACGGTCGACAGGTCGAAGCGCAGCACGCGCTCGTACTCGGCGTGCGTGAGCGTGTCCGACCACAGGCCGGCCTGCTTGGCGTAGGTCTCGACCAGCTTGACCTGATCGTCCTCGCGGCCGGTGAGCTTCAGGTAGGCGATGGTCTGTTCGTCGATCGAGAACATGGCCGCGGTGGCGCCGAATTCCGGCGCCATGTTGGAGATGGTGGCGCGGTCGCCCAGCGTGAGCTTGGCCGCACCTTCGCCGTAGAACTCCAGGTAGGCCGAGACCACTTTTTCCTTGCGCAGGAATTCGGTCAGCGCCAGCACGATGTCGGTGGCGGTGATGCCGGGCTGGCGCCGGCCGCTGAGCTCCACGCCGACGATGTCGGGCAGGCGCATCCAGGACGCGCGGCCGAGCATGACGGTCTCCGCTTCCAGGCCGCCCACGCCGACGGCGATCACGCCCAGGGCGTCGACCATCGGGGTGTGCGAGTCGGTGCCGACCAGGGTGTCCGGATAGGCCACGCCGTCCGTCACCTGCACCACGGGCGACATGCGCTCGAGGTTAATCTGGTGCAGGATGCCGTTCCCGGGCGGGATCACGTCGACGTTGCGGAAAGCCTTCTTGGTCCAGTTGATGAAGTCGAAGCGGTCCTCGTTGCGGCGGTCCTCGATGGCGCGGTTCTTGGCGAAGGCGTCCGGATCGAAGCCGCCGCACTCCACCGCCAGCGAGTGGTCGACCACCAGCTGGGTCGGCACCACCGGATTCACCTGGGACGGGTCGCCGCCCTGGGCCGCGATGGCGTCGCGCAGGCCGGCCAGGTCCACCAGGGCGGTCTGGCCGAGAATGTCGTGGCACACCACGCGGGCCGGGAACCACGGGAAGTCCAGCTCGCGCTTGCGCTCGATGAGCTGCTTGAGCGAGGCGGTCAGGGCTTCGGGCTCGCAGCGGCGGACCAGGTTTTCGGCCAGCACGCGCGAGGTGTAGGGAAGCTTGTCCCAGGCGCCGGGCTGGATCGCGTCGACCGCTTCGCGCGCGTCGAAGTAATCCAGGCTGGTGCCGGGCAAGGGTTTGCGGTATTGGATGTTCATCACTTGCGGTCCTTGAGCGGGACGAAGTTCAGGTCTTCCGGGCCGACGTAATTGGCGCTGGGGCGGATGATCTTGTTGTCGATGCGCTGCTCGATGATGTGCGCGGACCAGCCGGAGGTGCGCGAGATGACGAACAGCGGGGTGAACATCGCGGTCGGCACGCCCATCATGTGGTAGGAGACGGCCGAGAACCAGTCGAGGTTCGGGAACATCTTCTTTACTTCCCACATCACGGATTCGAGGCGATCGGCGATGTCGAACATCTTGGTCGAACCGGCTTCCACGGACAGCTTGCGCGCCACTTCCTTGATCACCTTGTTGCGCGGATCGGAGATGGTGTACACCGGGTGGCCGAAGCCGATCACGACTTCCTTGTTGGCGACGCGGTTGCGGATGTCCGCTTCCGCTTCGTCCGGGTTGTCGTAGCGCTTCTGGATCTCGAAGGCCACTTCGTTGGCGCCGCCGTGCTTGGGGCCGCGCAGCGCGCCGATCGCGCCGGTGACGGCGGAATAGATGTCCGAGCCGGTGCCGGCGATGACGCGGGCGGTGAAGGTGGAGGCGTTGAACTCGTGTTCCGCATACAGGATCAGCGAGGTGTGCATGGCCTTGACCCAGGACTCGGGCGGCTTCACGCCGTGCAGCAGATGCAGGAAGTGGCCGCCGATGGAATCGTCGTCGGTCTCGGTGTCGATGCGCTTGCCGTTGTGGCTGAAGTGGTACCAGTACAGCAGCATGGAGCCGAAGGAGGCCATCAGGCGGTCGGCGATGTCGCGCGCGCCGGGGATGTTGTGGTCGTCCTTTTCCGGCAGGGTGCAGCCGAGGGCGGACACGCCGGTGCGCATCACGTCCATCGGGTGGGCGGAGGCCGGCAGCGCTTCCAGCGCTTCGGACACGGCCAGCGGCAGGCCGCGCAGCGACTTCAGCTTGCCCTTGTAGGCCTTCAGTTCGGCCGCGGTGGGCAGCTTGCCATGCACCAGCAGGTAGGCGATCTCCTCGAACTCGCACTGGTCGGCCACGTCCAGGATGTCGTAGCCGCGGTAGTGCAGGTCGTTGCCACTCTTGCCGACGGAGCACAGCGCGGTGTTACCGGCGGCGACGCCGGACAGGGCGACGGATTTCTTCGGCTTGAAGGTCGGGGTGTCGGTGGTTTTGGTGTCGGTCATGTGGGGTCTCCTCAGGTCATTTTTTCTGGGCGGCGAACAGGGCGTCGAGCTTCTGTTCGTAGCTGTGGTAATCGATGCGCTCGTACAGTTCGGCGCGGGTCTGCATGGTGTCGACCACGTTCTTCTGCGTGCCGTCGCGGCGGATCGCGTTGTACACGTTCTCGGCCGCCTTGT
>DASRUW010000234.1:0-2928 GCA_035655255.1 Telluria sp.
ACATCGAAAAAGTCGGTCAGCAGGCCGTTCTCGCCGTCCGTGATCACCTCCTGCACCGGCGCCGTGGCCGAACCGACGACGAGGCAGCCGCAGGCCATCGCCTCCAGCATCGACCAGGACAGCACGAACGGATAGGTGAGATACACGTGCGCCGCCGACACCTGCAGCACGTTCAGGTAGCGCAGATAGGGCAGCTTGCCGAGGAAGTGCACGCGCGACCAGTCGACCTGCCCTTCGAGCTCCGCGCAGTACTTCTGGCGGTAGGTCGTCCCCGCGGGAAGCCTGCGCCCGTAGCTCACGTCGTCGCCGCCGACGATCAGCACCCGCGCCTGCGGCCGCAGCTTCTGCAGCAGCGGCAGCGCGCGCATGAAGCGGTGGAAGCCGCGGTACGGCTCCAGGTTGCGCGCGACATAGGTCACCACCTCGTCCCCGGCACGCAGCACGTGGCCGTCCACGTCCAGCGTGGCCTGCGGCACGGGCTGCAGCACGCCGGTGTCGATCCCCTCGTGCAGGACGCTGATTGCCGGCCGCAGGGGAGCCGGATACAGCGACTGCTGCCAGCGCGTCGGCGCGATGCCGGCATCGCACTCCATCAGGCCGATCAGCTGGGTGTTGTTCTTCAACTTGATCCGCAAACGGTCATCGAACCCGGACGGGAATTCCGGATCGAAGGCGACATCCGCCCCGTCCGCGTGGTAGTAGTACTCGCAGTAGTGCACATGGCGCGCCCGCGGAAACAGCTCGCGCAGGAACAGCGCTTCGCCCCAGCCAGGATGGACCACCACCACGTCCGGCCGGAAGCCGCGCGCGGCCAGCTGCTGCGCCGCGCGCGCGACCTGCTGGCCGCGCCGGACGTGGCCTTCGTACTCGCGCAGGTAGTGATGGGTTTCGGTTCCCGCCTTCTTGGGCGCCGGGTAGCCGACCAGGGTGATGCGCGGATGGATCCGGCCGTGCGCCTTGATCCGTTCCGCCTCGCCCATGCCCACCACCTCGTTGGCCGGATCGTCGGCCAGGGCCCGCGCCACGTGGCGGAACTGGCCTGGAAAGTTCTGATGAACGAATAGATAGCGCATCGGCGAAGCGTAGCAGAAACGGGCCATCGGCTACAATCTGTCGTTATCTTCCACTATCGAAAGTCATCATGTCCACACTGCCCGCCTGTCCGTCCTGCTCTTCCAACCTCACCTACGAGGACGGCATGGGCAATTTCGTCTGCCCCGAATGCGGCCACGAATGGCCCGTCGCCGCCGCCGCGCCCGCGGCCGAGGAAGCCCGCGTCTACAAGGACTCCGCCGGCAACGTGCTGCAGGACGGCGACACCGTCATCGTCATCAAGGACCTCAAGCCGAAAGGCTCCGGCGGCGTGATCAAGCAAGGCACCAAGGTCCGCAACATCCGACTGGTCGACAGCGACCACGATATCGACTGCAAGATCGAGGGCTTCGGGGCCATGAGCCTGAAGTCCGAATTCGTCAAGAAGGCCTGACCCTCACCAAGGAGACACCATGCCGCTTCCCGTCCGCCTGCTCGCCGCCGCCTGCTCGTTGGCGCTGGTATCGATCACCCATGCGCAAACCACCGGCCTGCCCAGCGAAACGCCGGCGCAGTTCGTAGCGCCCACGGCCAGCTTCGACTTCGAACGCCGCGTGGTGATGATTCCCATGCGCGACGGGGTCAAGCTGCATACCGTGATCCTGGTGCCGAAGGGCGCGAAGAACGCCGGCATGCTCATGACGCGCACGCCCTACAACGCGGACGACCTCACCTCGCACGCGCCCAGCAACCACCTGGGCGCAGTCCTGCAAGGCTACGACAACGCCGCGGACGTGATCGTGGACGAGGGCTATATCCGCGTGGTGCAGGACGTGCGCGGCAAGTACGGCTCGGAAGGCGACTACGTGATGAACCGCCCGCTGCGCGGCCCCCTCAACCCGACCCAGGTCGATCATTCGACCGACACCTGGGACACCATCGAGTGGCTGGTGAAGAACGTGCCCGAGTCCAACGGCAAGGTCGGCATCATCGGCATCTCCTACGACGGCTACCTGTCGCTGACGGCACTGGTGCATCCGCACCCGGCGCTCAAGGTGGCGGTGCCCATGAACCCCATGGTGGACGGCTGGCGCGGCGACGACTGGTTCCACCATGGCGCCTTCCGGGAGATCAACATGCCCTACATGCTGGAACAGGTGGTGTCGCGTTCCAACGAGGCCAAATGGTTTGCCAGCGCTTACGACGACTACGACGTCTACCTGCGCGCCGGTTCGGCCGGGGAACTCGGCAAGCAGCGCGGGCTGGAGCAGAGCGGGTTCTGGCGCAAGGCGGTGGCCCACCCGGCCTACGACGCCTTCTGGCAGGAGCAGGCGATGGACAAGCTCCTGGCCAAGGCACCCCTGACCGTGCCGACCCTGCTGGTGCACAGCCTGTGGGACGCGGAAGACATCTACGGCGCCATCGCCGTCTACAAGGCGCTCAAGCCGCAGGACCAGGCCGGCAACCTGCACCTGACGCTGGGCCCGTGGTCGCACGGCGGCGCCATCGGCGAAGGCAGCAAACTCGGCGCCGTGCGCTTCAATTCGGACACGGCCCTGTACTGGCGCCAGGAAGTGCTGCGTCCTTTCCTGGCGCGCTACCTGAAGGACGACCGCAACGCCGCGCCCATCGCGCCGGTCACGGCCTTCGAGACCGGCACCAACGTCTGGCGCAAGCTCGATAGCTGGCCCGCCGCCGCGGCCACGGCCACGCTACGCCTGGGCGCCGGCCAGCAACTGGGCTTCGACGGCAAGGGCGACGCGGCCGGCTACGACGAATACGTGTCCGATCCTTCCAAGCCGGTGCCGTTCCGCGCGCGTCCGATCCCGCCCTACGGCTACGACGAATCCAAGGGCCAGACCTGGCCGCGCTGGCTGGCCGACGACCAGCGCGAGG
>DASRUW010000235.1:0-8865 GCA_035655255.1 Telluria sp.
TCGCCAGCAGCGCGTCGAGCTCGCGCTCGCCCTGCGCGCCGGCCGCGCACACGTAGACCATCATGCCCTGCGCGCGGTAGTGGGTTCCCTGCACCGGCATCCGCAGCGGGAAGGCCAGCGCCTTCGCGATCGCGCTGCCGCTGTGGATCAGGCGGTAGAACTCGCGGTTGCGCTGCGCGGTCGCCTGGTCGTTGTTCGGGCTGTTGCGGTTGTTGGTGAAGATCCAGACCAGTCCGGGCTTGCCCTCGAGCGCCTTGGCCAGCGCCGCTTCCAGTGCTTCGCCCAGGTCCGTGTCGGCCAGCGCGCCGCCTGGCTTGCGGGCGGGAGACAGCGCCGCCAGGGCCGCATGCACCGCGGCGGGGGTGGCGGCGCCGCGCCGTTGCGACAGCAGGGCGCGCGGCGACGCCTGCCCGGGCAGGGACTGGTCGAACGCGGCCAGCACCAGCGCGTCGCCCGGCGCGGCCGCGGCGTCCACCACGGCTTCTACCAGCGGCTTGAACGCCGAGCGCGGATCGGCGTAGAAGGGCTCCATCCAGCCCGAGTCCTGGACCAGGAACACGTGCGACACGGCCCAGGCGGGCGCGCCGGCCAGCGCCAGTAGCAAGGCGAGCCAGCGCTTCATGCCAGCGCTCCCACGCGCCAGCCGCGCAGGACGTTCCAGTCCGGGTGGTGCAGCCAGAGGTGCGCGTCGTGCACGAACACGCCGCAATCCTGCGGACGGCGCAGGCGCGCGATCTCGTCCAGCACGGCATTCGTGCGGCCGATCCATTCGAAGCTGGCGCGCGCGATCACGCGGCCGTCGAGCGCCTCTTCGGCGCGCCCGAGGTAGCGGTGCAGGCGCAGGGCCAGTCCGCCGGCCTGGGCGCGGTCGGCATGCCAGACGCGCAGCAGCGGCAGGACCAGGGCGGCGTCCGCATCCTGGTCCTCGACGTGTTCGCGTTCCCACGGATCGCCCTTGACTTCGTGCCCGCGCCGGAAGAGGAAGCCCGCGCAGCCGGGACGCGCGCCGTCCACGTGCCGCGGTGCGGCGGCCGGATCGCCCAGGTCCACGAAGGCGTAGCCGCCGGCGTCGTGCCCGAGCAGCCATTGGCGGCCGTCGCGGCTGGGCGTGGGTCCGGCCAGGCCGAGGCTGGGCGTCCAGCCCGCCGGCCATGGGTTCCAGACGGGTGCCGCGCCGGGCCGCCAGGACAACATGCCCGCGCAGTGCAGCCAGGCCAGGCGCCCTTCCCAGGCGAAGGGCCGCGACCAGCCGGCCTCCGGCACGTCGAGCGGGTGCGTCTCCGCTTCGCTCCAGTCGGATGCGGCGGTCCACAGCGTCCGCCCGCCGTCGGCGATGCAGGCGCAGGCCTGCGCCAGCGCGCCCGGCGCCGACGCCAGCGGCGCGGCGAGCACCCGGCGCGCGCTCCAGGTTTCCGCCACCAGATCGACGTGCAGCCGCCACAGGCCATCCGCGGCGGGGACGATGCCGGCTTCGCCGGGGTCAGGGTTCCAGGCCGGCAGCCAGGCGTAGGCGGAGCGGCTGAAAGACAGGTCGCAGTCGGCAGCGGCGCCGAGCAGGATCTGCCAGGCGCACAGGCTCGGATCCCAGTACTGCACCACGCCGCGCGCGGGCGCCAGCGCCAGCAGGCGCGGGACGGGATAGCCGAAGTGGCCGGACAGGTAGACGCTCCCCGCATTGGGCGGCGCCGGCAGCGTCAGGTCGGGCCGCGCCGGCCCGGCCCGGGCCTCCAGCGCCGCGGCGAGCGGCAGGCTGGTGACGGACAAACCCTGCGGCACATGGCGCGGCAGGAAAGGATCGCCGGCGGCGCCGAACCAGTCGCGCGGGGCGGCGCCGCCGCGCTCCAGCGCTTCTCCGCAGTGCGGGCAGAACGCGAAACCGTCCGGATAGACCGGCGCGCAGGCGCAGCCGCGCGGCCGCACGCCGCCAAGCAGGGCCGCGATGTCCCCGGCGCGGGCGCGCATGGCCGGCGTGGCGCACGCCGCTTCCGGCAGAAAGCGGCCGCTCGTCTCGTCTTCCAGCCAGCCGGCGGCCGGGGTGTTCCATCGGTATGCCATCGTTCCTGTCCTGACGCACCGCAAGGACGCGGCGCGCGGCCAGTGTCGGCCAAAGGCACGGCGTCCGAAAGCCGATTCGGACGAGTAGCGGATTACGCGTCTCGAAGCATCGAATTCCGGGCATCAGTGGAACGCGCGCCCGGCCTTTATAATCTCGGCCATGACGCTTCTCCCCGCCCCTGCTGTCGATCTGGCAAGCACCCATCTGCGCGCAATCCTGGACATCGCCGTCGAACACCGCCTGCCGCGGCAGGCGCTGGTGGTGCATGACACGCGCTGCGCCCTCGCCTGCACGCTCACCGAGGCGTATCGCCGCAACCTGCCGGACGGGCGTTTCATCGATTTCGACGCGGCCACGCCGGACGCTCTGCACGCGGCCTTCCGCGCCATGCAGCCGGGCGACCTGGTGGTGCTGGTCCAGTCGACCAACTTCCGGCTCGACGCCTTCCGCATCCGGGTCGAGCTGTTCAAGCTCGGGCTGAAGGTGATCGAACACGTGCACCTGGCACGCATGCCGGGCGCGCAGGGCGAGCACTACATCGCCGCCCTCGCCTACGATCCGGCGTACTACCGCGTCATCGGCCCCGGCCTGAAGGAAGCGCTGGACCGCGCGCAGCAGGTGGTTGTCGACACCGGCAACGGCTGCGAGCTCGTGTTCGAAGGCGGGATGGAAGCGGCCAAGCTCAATATCGGCGACTATCGCCAGATGGCCAACGTCGGCGGGCAGTTTCCGATCGGCGAAGTGTTCACCGAGGCGCGCGACCTGGAAGCGGTGAACGGGCAGGCGCGTATCCACGTGTTCGGCGACGCCAATTACCGCGTCAACCGCCCCGCCGTGCCGGTCACCCTGGTGATCGAGGCCGGGCGCGTGGTGCGCACGCTCGATTCGACGGCGGAATTCGACCAGCTGCTGGCTGCCATCCGGGCCGAGGAAGGCGAGGTGTGGGTACGCGAGCTTGGCCTGGGCCTGAACCGGGCCTTCACGCGTGAGCTGACGGTGGACGACATCGGCACCTACGAGCGCATGTGCGGCGTGCACCTGTCGCTGGGCGCCAAGCACGGCGTCTATCCCAAGCCAGGCTTCAAGCGTAAAGACGCGCGCTTTCACATCGACGTGTTCCCGATCACCCAGGACGTGCGGATCGACGGCGCGTCCGTGTGGTTTTCGGACGCATGGCGCCTGACGCAGGCAATATGATCTTGTTTTTAATATAGCAAGTTGGATATGATGCGGAATGCAGTCGCTTTTGACTGTTCCCTCAACCACGAAAGGCACGCCATGCAACTGAATCACAACTCCGCCGCACTGCAGCAATTCGCCGCGCTGGGCACCAAGCCGCCCTGCTTCGCCGAATGCGTCAAGGATCCGGTGCTGCAAAAAGGGACCGCCGTCAACGCCAAGTAACTGGTTTCGTTTAGGGCCCAAGCAACAAGCTTTTCACCGGGACGTGGATGAATAAGATGGCCGGCCACCCGGCGGTATATCTGTTTGCCGGCCCCAGCGCTCACGGCACTCCCTATCAGGACCGCGCCGCCGGCGCTGGCCTGGTCTGGCGCCCGCCGGCGCGGCGCGGAGATATCGCGGCGCTGGTGGCCCAAACGCCGGTCCCCGGCATCATCGCACTGGCCGACGGCACCTTCCACAGCTATCCGGCGGTCGGACACGCGGAACTGCGCCAGGCCCTGCGCAGCGGCTGGACCGTCTTCGGCCTGTGCTCCATGGGGGCGATCCGCGCGAGCGAAATGCAGCACATGGGTATGCGCCCCTTCGGCCAGGTCGCCGCCCGCTTCTGCGCGGACCCGGACCTGGCCGACGACGAGGTGGCGCTGTCGCATGCCGCCGGCGCGCCCTACCTGCCCCTGTCCGAACCGCTATTGCATCTGCGAGCCTATCTCGCGCACATGCATGAACTCGGCCTGCTTGACCAGGACGAGCATCAGGCCCTGGCGGCGCACCTGAGCGCGCGCTGGTATGCCGAGCGCACCCTGCCCGCCCTGCGCGCCGCGCTCCAGCGCATCGCGCGCCCGGCAGCGCTGCCGGCGCTGCTGGAACGGATGCAGGATTTCGGCCGGTATCGCCTCAAACAGCAGGACCTTGCGTCCTTCGTGGAATCGCAGCCCTGGCGCACGGCCGGCGCGGCGCCGACGATCCGGCCACTGGACGCCGTGCCGTGCGCGCCGGCTGCCGTGGCGGCGGACGCGCCTACCATCGCGCTCAATTCCAGCCTGCGCCTGCGCAGTGCCGAAGAATCGCTGGCGCTGGTCGAGCCGCTGGCACGCGCACGGGGCGTGAGCCGCGTCACCGACACCACCTGGCTGGACCGCCTCGGTTTGCCGGTGTTCGCGGCGATCCGCCCCGATGCGGCCGAAGAAACACTCAGCGTCCACGCGGGCAAAGGCGGCACCGCTGCCGAAGCGAAGATCGGCGCCTATATGGAAGCGATCGAGTTTTCGTATGCGGAGTATGGGCGCAGCCACGTGGCCACCCGGCTGGCCACACCGGTCGATATCCTGGAGTCCTTCCGCGGACAACTGCAGTTCCCCGACTTCTGCCCGTCGATCAATTACGCCAACGATGTCAGCGCGGACGACCAGCTGGGCGTGGTCGAAGCCGAGGAGCTGCTCGGTCTCGGCCGCCCGGTACTGGTGCCGGCCGAACTGGTGTTCTCTCCCTACACCGATGGCCCGGGCCGGCTGCTGTACGGCGCCAGCACCAACGGTCTCGCGTCCGGCAACACGGTGGCCGAAGCGACCGTGCATGCCCTGGCCGAAGTGATGGAGCGCGACGTGGATGCCTTCCTCAAGTTCGGGGCACCCAGCTACTGGATCGATCCGGCCAGCCTGCCGCCGCGGCTCAAGAGCATGGTCGAGCGCTTCGGGCAGGCCGGCATGCAATTCCATCTGCGCTACGCCCCCAATCCTTTCGGCCTGCCCCACTTCAGCGGCTTCGTGCTGGAAGACGCCGACTATCCGGCCGCGATGGCCAGCGGCATGGGCTTCCACTGCAACCGCGACATCGCGGCCACGCGCGCCATCGTGGAGGCGGCACAGAGCCGCCTTACCACCATTCACGGCGGGCGCGACGACCTGGTCGCCCTGCACATGCTGTTCCATAGCATGGGCCGGGAGCGGGAGCAGGAAGCCAAACGCGCCCTGCGCGCCGAAGCGGCGGACCGGCGCCTCTCTGTCCCCTTCGACCAGGTACCCGACGTCCAGGCGCGCACGGTCGACGAAGCGCAGCGCGCGCTCAGCGCCGGTTTGCGCCGCGCCGGTCTGCGCCACATGGCGCGCGTCGTCCTGACCGAAGCGGACTGTCCGTTCCAGGTCGTGCGCGTGATCGTGCCCGGTGCGGAAGTCTACGACGCCAGCCATCGGCGCGTCGGCCCCCGGCTCCTGCGTTACACCACGGAGCGCGCACCGGAACCCGCCCAGCCCCGCTACGCCTGACCCTCAAGCTTATGATTACCCTGATCCTGCCGGCCGCCCTGCGCCCGCTCGCCGCCGACCGCAAGTCCCTGCAACTTCCCGCCGCCACGCTCGACGAAGTCTTTCGCCGGCTGGACGCCATCGCGCCCCTTATCCGTCCGCAGGTGTTGGACGATGCCGGCCAGGTGCGTCCCTTCGTCGGCCTTTTTGTCGACGGCGAGCAGGTGAGCGGCTTGTCCGACGCCCCGGCACAGCTGACGCCAGGCAGCCAGGTCATGCTGGTGATGGCGGTGGCCGGAGGCTGAATGGACACGCGCATTCCCGAAGCCGCCTACTACGGCCGCCACTTCCGCCTGCCCGGCTTTACCGAAGCGACGCAGGACCGGTTGCGGCAGGCGCGCGTGCTGGTGGTCGGACTGGGTGGACTGGGCTGTCCCGCGTCGCAGTACCTCGCCGGCGCCGGCGTGGGGAACCTGATCCTCTGCGACGGCGACGAGGTCTCCGCGACCAACCTGCACCGGCAAGTGCTGTTCGACGTCGACGACGTGGGCCGCAACAAGGCCGAAGCGGCGGCAGCGCGCCTGCGCCGCCACAATCCGCACATCCGGATCGACGCGGTGGCGAGCTTCGCCGACGAGCACGCGCTGCGCCCGCTGCTGGCGGACGTGGGCGCGGTGCTGGACGGCACCGACAACTTCTCCGCCAAATTCGCCATCAACGACGCCTGCGCGGCAGCCGGCGTGCCGCTTGTGTATGGGTCGATCTTCCAGTTCGAAGGCCAGGTGTCGGTTTTCCACCATGGCGACGCACAGGTTCGGCGCTCCTACCGCGACCTGTTCCCGGAACCGCCGCCACCGAACCTGGCGCAGAACTGCGGCGTGGCGGGCGTCATCGGCGTGCTGCCCGGCGTGGTCGGCACGCTGCAGGCGGCCGAAGTGATCAAGCTGCTCACCGGCCTGGGCGAGCCGCTGGCCGGCAAGCTGCTGGTCTACGATGCGCTGTGCGGCCAGTTCGACACCCTGAAGATCGCGCGCCGCGCGCGTCCGGCGGCCGCTCCCGCGCCGGTCGACCAGATCAGCTTCGCCGAGCTGCAGGCGCGCCTGGCGTCGTCCGCGCCGCCCACGCTGATCGACGTGCGCGAACGCGCGGAACGCGCCGAGACCTCGCTCGGCGGCCTGCACATTCCCCTGCTGCAGCTGCCGTCCCGCCTGGACGCCGTCCCGGCCGACCGCGACATCGTGCTGTATTGCTCGGTGGGCGAGCGTTCGGCCAAGGCGGCGCTCTACCTGCGCAGCGCGCTGCCGCAGGCGCGCGTCTTCAATCTCCAGGGCGGCATCGATCCGCACGTCATCCCGGACGATTGAAGTCGCGCGGGGCCTGACCCCGGTTTTGTCGCTTGGGGTCTGACCCCGGATTCAGCTGGAGCAGGCTGAGCAGCGGCCGGTCCCACGGCGGCACCGGCTGGTATTCCGCCACCAGGAAGTCGATCAGCGCGCGCACCTTGGGCGAAGGCCGGCGGCTGGCCGGGTACAAGGCCGACAGGTCGTTCAGCGGCAGCGCCCATTCCGGCAGCACCGGCACCAGCGCCCCATCGAGCAGCGCGCGCCAGGCGAGAAAAGTGGTGCTGTACACCACCCCCACGCCGCGCAGTGCCGCCTGATGCAGCACCAGGCCGTTGTTCGCCGCCAGCGCCACATTCGCCTTCACCGTGCGCCGCTCCTTGCCCCGGCTCAGGTGCCAGTGCGCGCCATCCGGCAGGTGCGAGAAATGCAGGCAGCGGTGGCGCGCGAGGTCCTCGGGCGCCGCCGGCATGCCCCACTTCTCGATGTAGCCGGGACTGGCGCACAGCACCCCGCGGCAAGGCGCCAGCCGCCGCAGCGACAGGCCGTGCGTGTCCGGAATCCCGCCCACGCGGATGGTCAGGTCGAAACCGTGGCGGATCGGGTCGAGCAGCGCATCGTCCACGTGCAGGGTCGGGACCAGGCGCGGATGCTGGAGGCTGAAGCGCGCCAGCGCGTCCGCCAGCCACACGCTGCCGAAGCTCGAGGGCGCCTGGATGCGCAGCGGCCCGGCCAGCTCGTCGCCCTGCGGCGTGACGGCGCGCGCGGCCTCGCGCGCCTGCTCGATGGTGGCGATGCACGGGTCGAGGAAGGCCTGGCCGGCGTCGGTCAGGCTCACTTCGCGCGTCGATCGGTGCAGGAGGCGCGCCTCCAGCTTCGTCTCCAGAGCCTGGATCTGCTTGCTCACCGCGGCCCGCGAGATTCCCAGGCTGCGCGCGGCCGCCGCCAGGCTGCGCAGGCGCGCCACCTCGACGAAGACTTCCATCGCATGTAATTGATCCATCTTAAGATTGTCAATGAAATGGAAACAATGTGTCAACAAAACACGCGTTGTGGTTGACATGGCGCTTTCCTACAATGGGCCCATCACGCAACCCCAGGAGTTCCCCCATGCTGACCCCGGACCAGCGCGCCCGCTATGAACGCGACGGCTACATCGTCCTCCCCAACTTCAAGACCGCCGCGCAGATCGCGCGCCTGCGCGCACGCGCCGCCGCCATCGTCGACGCCTTCGACGCCGGGAACACGCGCTCCATCTTCTCGACCACCAACGAGATGGCGACACGCGACGCCTACTTCCTCCGTTCCGACAACACCGTGGCCTGCTTCTTCGAGGAAGAGGCCTTCGACGCGCAGGGCCGCCTGAAGCAGGACAAATCCCTCTCAATCAATAAGATCGGTCACGCGATGCACGACCTGGATCCGGAGTTCGCCGCCTTTTCGCGCTCGCCGCAGCTGGCGGAGGTAGCGCGCGACCTGGGCCTCGCGCAGCCGCAGATCTGGCAGTCGATGTACATCTTCAAGCAGCCCGGCATCGGCGGCGAAGTGCGCTGGCACCAGGACGCGACCTATTTCGAGACCACGCCGATCAGCGTCACGACCTTCTGGTTCGCGCTGGAGGACGCGACCCTCGACAATGGCTGCCTGTGGGTGGAGCCGGGCGGCCATCGCGGCCCGATGCGCGAGCGCTTCGTGCGCGAAGGCGACGACATCCGCATGGAAAGGCTCGACACCACGCCCTGGCCGGACGACGCCACCGCCGTACCGCTCGAGTGCAAGGCCGGCAGCCTGGTGTGCTTCCACGGCCTGCTGCCGCACTACAGCGCGCCGAACCGCTCGCCCGACTCGCGCCACGCCTACACGCTGCACGTGACCGACGGCGCGACCGCGTACTCGCCGCGCAACTGGATCCAGCGCCCCGCCTCCTTTCCCGTGCGCGGCTTCGAATGAACATGGAGATCCGCGTCCTCGCCCCGCACTGGGGCAGCAACCACCTTCCGCGCCAGGAATTCATCGAGCGCGTGCGCGCCGCCGGTTTCGACGG
>DASRUW010000236.1:0-7683 GCA_035655255.1 Telluria sp.
GGGGAAATGCACGTCGTCGCGGCGCGCGCTCGATACGTAGAGCTCGCCGAACGCCGGCCCCAGCGACGGTGCGTTTTCCAGCGTGCGGCTGTTGACGTCGCCGCCCAGGCGCTCGGGCTTGCCCCAGCCGCCGTCCGGCTGACGGAACACGATGTAGATGTCGGCGCTGCCCAGCGCGTCGCCCTCGTTGCCGGCGTAGAGCAGGAAACGTCCTTGCGGGTCGATGGCCGGATCCATCCGGTTGCGCTCGAGGTCGCCCAGCGGCAGCCGTTCGGGTGCGGCGTGGCCGTGGTCGCGTGCCACGTAGATCTGGTACGCCTTGCCGGAATCTTCCCGGTGCGCCGAGAAATAGAGGTCGCCGTTTGCCGCCAGCGACGGGTTGTAGATCATCGCGCCGTCGTTGAGCGCGCCGTCGACGTGGATCGGCGCACTCCATGCGCCGTTCGGTTGCCGCGCGACGTACCAGAGGTTCGTGCCGGGGAAACGCCGCCCGTTCATCTCGGCCATCACTGGCGTGGCGCCCGGGCGCGGCGGCCGGTTGGAGACGAAGTACAGGCGCTGGCCGCCGGGCGACAGCGCCGGTTCGGAGTCGTGCCACTGGCCGGAGAACGCGGCCACCTGCGGCGTCGACCAGCGGCCGCCTTGGCGCCGCGAAACCATGATGGTGTCGTCCGCTTCGGCGAAATCCGAGCGCATGAAGTACAGCGTCTGGCCGTCCGGCGTCAGCGCGGCCGAGGTTTCCTGCAGGCCGGTGGAAATCACCCCGGACCCGAGCAGCTCGCCGGTGGTGGCCGCCCGCGCGGCGGGCAGCGCGGCGAGCGTGGCGGCGAGACAGGCGGCGAAGATGAGGCTGCGTGGGGACATGCTTGCTCCAGGTGGCATGGGTCGCGTCGGCGGCAGCGGACGGAACGGGCTCACGGCGCGCGGCGTGCATCCAGCCACGGCGCCAGCGACATGCGCCAGATGTGGTTGTTGCCGTTGTCCCACGCGCGCATGCGCGCCAGGTCCGCGCGCGCCTGCGCCGGCGAGCGCGGGTAGCTCGTCTTCGCCACGTAGTTGCTGGTGAAGTACAGGGTGCGGGCGTCCGGGTCCAGGTGCGAACCCCACGGCTCATAGCGGTTCACCGCATCGCCGAGATCGACCGGCTTGCTCCAGCCGTCGCCTTCGCGGAAAGCGATGTACAGCCGGTCGGGCTTGTCCTTGCCCGCGTAGTTGGCGTCGAACACGATGAACGACTGGTCCGGCGCGATCGCCGGATCGAGTTCGTGCGCTACCGGATCGCCCAGCGCCAACCGCTGCGGCAGCTGGTAGCGGCCGTCGCGCCAGGCGGTGCGGTAGAGGTGGAACTCGTGCGTGGCGTCGTCGCGGCGCTGGTAGTACACGTCGCCGTTGGCCGCCACGCTGGGCGCATAGACGCTGGTGCCGACGTTCACCGCATCGGGCAGTCGCTGCGGCTCGCCCCAGCCGTCGCCGCGGCGGTCGACCCGCCACAGCTGGCCGCCGTGCAGCGCCGGTCCGCCGGCCACGTCGGCGCGGTTGGAGGTGTACACCAGGAACGAGCCGTCCGGCGCCATCGCCGGGTCGTGATCCTGCCATTGCCCGGAAAACGACGCGATCTGCGGCGTCGACCAGCCGCTGCCGACGCGATGCGCTTCCATGATGAAACCGTTCCAGCCCGCCTGCTGGTCGAAGTAGACGGTGGCGCCGTCGGGGGCGAAGGTCAGGCAATCCACGCCGGCCGGGCCGGAAATGGTGCCGGGCGCGAAGATTTCCGGTGTGGCGGGTGTCGTGTCGGCGGCGTGGGCGCCGGCGAGGCCGGACAGGGCCAGCGCGAGGAGGCTGCAGGCGAGCAGGGGGAGTGGGCGGTAGGCCATGCATGTGCCTCGACGGGGCGATGGTGCGGTCGAGTCTGCTTGGCGGGGTCGGTGCGTCGCTGCCGCTTTGTGACGAGCGGAGACTCGCTGTGACCAGCGGTCGTCGGCGCGGGACAATCGGCTCCGCCTCGCCGCGGAACCGTCGCGCTGCACGCCAAGCCCGTTGCAGGGACACGCGTGCGCGATGCTCTTGTTCCTCCCGCGCTCATTTCCCGAACAGTCCGCTTTCACCGCTCACGCCGGCGACCCTCGCACCCTACCTCGTCATGCCTGCGAAGGCAGGCATCGCACTTCAGCTGGTACGCCTTCGGCGAGGTTCGCGCATGGAGCAAGAGCTTTCGTCTGCCTTCGGCAGCCGAGTCACTTTTCTCTTGCGTGGCCAAGAGAAAAGTAACCAAAAGAGAAGGCCACCCCGCTTGGCGCTTGCCGCCCATCGGGCAACCGCTCCTGCGTTGCCTCAACTCCGGCATCCATGCCTT
The DNA here is from genome assembly GCA_035655255.1 of Telluria sp. Taxonomy (GTDB): domain Bacteria; phylum Pseudomonadota; class Gammaproteobacteria; order Burkholderiales; family Burkholderiaceae_D; genus Telluria. Next base: position 2,354 of record DASRUW010000236.1, read on the forward strand.
CGCCTGTCCGGGCGAAAAGGAGTCGACATCCCTGTCGACTCCCGCTGCGCGGCCTGCCGACCCCACCTCACCGCCGCGCAGGGGCCCCGGGTAGAGCAGCGGGCCATCGGGCAACCGCTCCTGCGTTGCCTCAACTCGGGCATCCATGCCCTCGCCATGGTCCGCACCCGGTGCGCAACCGCTGTGCGGTTGCAGGAATCGGCGGTTCTTGGCGTTGGATGGAATTTCGCTTGGGGTGAGCGTCTGTTATCGGCCAGAAGCAGCCATTAATTCACATCAGTAGTCGTAGGCCCAAACGCTTCTTCGGCGTTCAGAACAAGCTTTATCCAGTCAGGCCATTTGCCCTGTAGGGCGATCTTGATGATGATCGCAGCACAGAGCTTGTCGTAGGAGTTTAGGGCAGCCTCAACCCCTTCCGGATAGTTCTTACCCTCTTTCGGAGCCATGCCGGAATGGACTGCCATGGATCGTGCGTTGTATAGATCACGGGCGCGCTTGAAGATCGCTACGCGATCCGGTCCGTCGACACCGAGAAGCCAAGCCGCTCGCGAGGCAATCTTGTAGCTGATTTCGGTGTTATTGGTCGATTCGTGCATCATCAGTACTTCGAGGCATGTCCCCAAATCCACCGCACGTTCCGCGAATGAATTTCGCCTCCTAGATGCTTGTAGTTTGCTCATGGCAAGGTCGAGCTTGCCTTGCTGCTTTCGCAGTTGGTGAAACAGCTTGCGGGCTAGATCCTCATTGACCGGGCGAGCACGTGGAACCATGACAGGGAAGGTTTCACCTCCGCGCATCGAACCTGAAGTCATGCCCGGCCAGCCACAAGAGGCGACAACGTCGTACCCTTGGCGGAATTCCGGCGCTCCGTCAGATGCCAACGTTGCGGCCCAAAGCGCGTATTCCATATCAAGTTCGACTTCAGCTCGATAAAGCGTCTGACCCGATTCTCCACGCTTCGGAGGTCCGCAGAATGGGACATGAAACGTCTCTCTGAGCACGATAGCCGCTGACGGCGGGCTTCCCCACCCGTGCTTTGGGGCATTGTGGGGGGAAAACACCATTTTCGTTTCCGCCACGTTTGGTAGTGCTGAGGGCGGCACGATGGAAAACCCGTCGCTTAATTCTAAGGGCGAACGCACCGCTATGCCTTCTACGGAACGCACTGAGATCAACTCAATTGTTCGAGTAGAGACAAAGCGCAGGAGATCGTCAATGACCTCACCGGCATCATGGTCCAGCGCCCGGTCGATCAGATAAACTGCTGCGGTTTGAAAATCTAGTCGCCCGCCCTGATAGGGCAGCGTATACCAAAGTCCATTTAGCTCCGCGACGGAAGCGTTACTAAGCAGCGCATTGCCGAAGGGCCTCACTGTTCCTGGTGAAACGTAAGCCCATCTTGCGCGGCCATCGTTCACGGCAGTACTCAGATCACGCCTTGCGGAGTCAGCGGCAGCACGAAGACATACAACGAGGGTATCTCGGTTCATCGGAGGAGTTTAGCTGTACGGCAATAGCCCCGAGGAATGCCAAGCGTATCGACACGCAAGCTACGAGCGCTGGCCACGACGTCCCCCCGCTTTCAGCAGTGGGTCGACCTCTGCCTGTCGCAGCTTACCCGGGCGTCATCGCGCCCGTGTGGTCTGTGATCGGCCAGGTGCGGACATTCAACGTTTGACATGAGAGGCGGCGCATGGGCGCACCCCATGCGACGTACTCTCGATGGATGGGTTAGTCCTCACCGAGGCCGGAAGTTGATGCGCTGCTTCGCGAAATAGGTTGCGATTTCACCCAGGAAATGGCCGCGTGGATACGAGACGGTTAGTTCAACTGAGTCTGGCAACCGCTGACGCATGTGCCTAATGAACTCCGACGAACCGCTGATGATCTGTGTATTGCCGACAGTGATCACAAGCTCCTTGATACCTGTCGGTATCGCTAGCGAAAGGGCAAGCCCTTCCGCTGAGCGGCGGCTAAAGATGGCGGACAGATCAACGGAGATGTCCATGACCTCAGGCACGGACTCCTCACGTGCCTCATCTCCGATGTTGAACGTGAGGACGTTGTGGGCGATGCCGTCATTCACCTGAACTCTTTCGTAGCCGACACCTATTCTTCCAGCATAACGATCGACGAACGAGCGAAATACCAACGAGCCCAGGTGGCCAGCGGCCGATGCCTTGCCTGCATCTAACGACGAGGTAGCATCAAAAGCGACGCCATCATCGGATATTGCAAGCTTGGCCCCGTCAAACTCCAGACGTACTTGCTTCGCCTTGCCGTGCAGGAATGCGTTGTCACAAAGTTCGTATGCGACTTGAATCAACGAGTCTCGGACCAGATCACCGAGTACTTGGGCGATCGAGGGGCGACTGAAGAAAGCCCAAAACTGGTCGCGCGGCGCAGAGGCAGCTATGCGTACAGCGCTTTCGATGGTTTGATTCGGCGCTCTGGGGTAAAACTCTTCAATCAGAGCCGGGCGAGAAGCAACTTCCGCCTCAATGTCGTCCCATGACCAAACGTGGACCTGAAATGGATAGGCGCTCTTATCGTTAAGCTCGCGCGCAATTGTCTGAATGGGTGCATCTCTCGGCGCGGTTGTCGCCATAGTGAACACATCAAGCCTCGGAGAAAAACTTTTGGCCTTCCCGCACTCGCGAAGAAGTTCCGCCTTAGTCAACTTGCTTCCCAAGTTGCCGTTCTTGTCTTTGCACTGCACACCCGCCAGATGTGCCGTGTAGATCGGCCTTCCCCAAACATCTACGCCCGCCTGTACTTGACCGGATCGACCATTCGGCTGAGCGTTCGGATCGGACCAGACCTGCTTCCAAAGCTGATGACACAGCGCCTCGAAGTCTTGCCATGTGGCGGGGATGGGTAGTCTTGTGCGCATGACGCTCTATCAAGTTTAACGCTGGAGTTAAGCGGCGCCGGAGACGTCCGCCTTGAACGAGTAAAAAGAGACTTCCTCTCCTTTCGGCCTCGAGGGCCATGATGGTGTTGCGACACAACCGTCAGCAGAAGAGGAAGTCTCCATGAGCACTATAACCCTGGGTGTGGACTTGGCGAAGAGCGTGTTCTCGGTGTGCGAGGTGGACGGCAGCGGCCACGTGCTGCGCCGGCTGGACTTCAAGCGCGATGCCTTCGCGGCGTGGCTGGCGCAGGTGCCAGCGGGCACCGTGGTGGCCATGGAAGCGTGCAGCGGGGCGCATCACTGGGCGCGTCGTTGTATCGAGCATGGTCTGCAGCCGCGCTTGATGGCGGCACAGTTGGTGAAGCCGTATCGCCTGAGCCAGCGCAGCAAGAACGATCGCAACGACGCCGAGGCGATCGCCACCGCGGCACGCCAGGGCAACATGCGCTTCGTGCCAGTGAAGGACCTCGATCAGCAGGCGCGGCTGTCGTGGCATCGGGTGCGCGAAGGCTACAAGGCCGAATCCCTGGCGATCGGCAACCGCCTGCGCGGCCTGTTGGCCGAGTTCGGGATCGTCGTGGCGACGAGTGATATGGCGCTGCGCCGTGTCTTGGGTGATCTCGATCAGGCGGCGTTGCCAGGTGAGTTCAAGGAGCTGCTTCGTGGTCTGGAAGCGCACTGGATCGAAGTGCGCAAGGCCCTCGACGCGTGCGATGCCCGCATCGACGTCCATGCGCGAGAGGACACCCGGTGTGTGCGCCTGCGTGCGATCATCGGTATCGGCCCGATCACCGCCGACGCGATGGTCGCCAGCCTGGGCTCAGCCAAGGACTTCAAAAACGGGCGACAAATGTCCGCCTGGCTCGGCCTGGTGCCCACCCAGCACTCCAGCGGTGGACGCGCACGACTGGGTGAAATCAGCTGTCGTGGCGATGCGTACCTGCGCACGTTGTTGATCCAGGGCGCCCGCAGCAGCCTGCAGCGAGCCAAGGCGGTCAGCGTGGAAAAGTCCACGCCCGAACAGATCTGGATCCGCCAACTGGCCTGCCGGGTGTGCTTCGGCAAAGTGCTGGTGGCGATCGCCAACAAACATGCGCGGCAGCTGTGGGCGATGCTGGCGCACGACCAAACCTACGAAGCCGACGCGTGGCTGAAACACCCTATGGTGCAGCGCCCGGCCGGCAAACATGCCACCACGGTTGCCGCGATGGCATGAACCAGTTCCACGTCAGCGCGAAGCGGTAACAACGGGTCAGACCCACCCGGAGAGAACCTGACTAACCATCTGGACGTCCAAACGTGCTTCGGCTGATCCCCGAACACCGACGACACCGATGAATGAACGAGGTCCCCGGGCGCGGTTTATACCCTGGTCCGCATCAGCCACACCGATGCAACAAGACCGTTTACGGAAATGCAGTCTGACAATCGTTGCAACCCGCGCAGCACTGACACGCGGTACGCAGCAAAGCGGACAACACAGTGACCGGCATCGGCCCGAAAGCTCAGGGCAAAAGCGTCATGCGCCTGGGCTTGATCGGAAGTCTCTTACGGACTGGTTAGACATCACCGCGCGCGAACTGCAAAGTTAAGAACAAACTTCTTCATACGCGGGTTGCTTGGCTCAATATGAAAGGCTGCACAGATCAGCGCTAGAGATCTGGCCAATTCGAATCGGACGCTCTGCAGCGCCAAGTACATCTTGTACTTCCCTTGAGCGGTAGTGCCGTCGATGCCGTGCAGTTTCTGTAATTTCTTGCTTAAGGTGAGAAGAAGATTCAACAGGATTGTATGAACGTGTTCATCATTACATCGCAGGCGTAGAGCCTCGGCCTCTCTCTTGATCTCTTCCAAGCTCCTGATAACAGCCGTCTGCACTTCCTCATCCATGCCGGCAAAGAGAACCTCTCTACCCTCTAAGAACCGAAGAAATTGCTCAATCTGCTGGCGATCTCCAGCCGATAGTGGAGGCTTATTTAGAAAATCACGCAAAGATACACCGGCAATGGATGCGGCTGAAGCAACGAGGGTGACGACGTCAAGAAACAGCCCCATGTGCGATGCCTCTATGATGCCTAACTACTGAACAGGCGGACCCGCGGATCCAGTTTTACATCCCCGTTTGCACGAAGGAATTCCTGTGCAATTCATTATTCTCGCCGCAGCTTATCTTCGCCACCTCCGGCTAACAACCGAACGCAAAACCGGACAGAGAGGCCTGGCCACGGACCGGCCGCTTTGGGTCGCAAGCTGCCATCCCCGCTTCGGGAATCCGATCATATTCGTTGGCGCGCTCGGTTATCGAAGGTCGCTTGGCTGATGCACTCGCCCTGACGCACGCGGCTCAGCGGGTCCGCTCGCGGTACTTCAAGGCAGGCACAGCACGCTACGCGCCCCGGCACGAAACCGCCGACTC
>DASRUW010000237.1:0-3134 GCA_035655255.1 Telluria sp.
GCCGCACTACTGAGCGCCGCGCCGTGAAACGACAGAGCCCGCCAAATGGCGGGCTCTGTCGTTGTCGGTCGCGGGGGGCGGGTCAGTCGAGGATCTGCACGTCCTCGGCCTGCAGGCCCTTGTCGCGCATCGCCACGGTGAACTCCACGCGCTGGCCCTCGACCAGCGCGCGGTGGCCTTCGCCGCGAATGGCGCGGAAGTGCACGAAGATGTCGTCGCCGCTGTCGCGGGAGATGAAGCCGAAGCCCTTGGAGGTGTTGAACCACTTCACCGTGCCGGCTTCGCGGCCGCCGCGCGGCTCGCTGCGGCTGGCGCTGGCGCTGGCGCTGGCGGCCGGCTTGGCGCTCGGCGCCGGGCTGACCCGCGGGGCCGGTTGGGCCGGGCGTTCGGCGGCTGCCGGGGCGACCGGCGCCGCGCTCGGCTGGCCCGGCAGGAACTGCAGCAGGGCGGCGGCGGCGACGGCGAGCAGGGCGAACAGCTCGGTCGGCTGGCCGGCGAGGCTGTCCAGCGGCAGCAGCAGGGCCAGGCTCTGCAGGGCGGTGGCGATCACCAGCAGGGCGCTGGCCAGGCCCTGCAGGCGCTGGCGGGCGGCGGCGGCCAGCGGGGCGACCAGCAGGTTGGCCAGGCCGATGAAGGCCAGGTACAGGGCCTCGGGTTGTTGCAGCCACGGCAAGGATTCGCCGCGCAGACTGGGAACGAAAGACAGCAGCAGGGCAGCCACGCCCGACAACAGATGGACGATTTTCAATATGCTCAACGAATTCACCTTGGTAACGAAAAGACACTAGATGGCGGTGTCCGGGCCTGCAGGGCGGTGCGGGAGGAGAGGGCGCCAGATGAAGGCGCGCCGCGCTGGCCGGACGGCGCCGGTTCGAACTCTGCATGCGCTGCACGAGCGGTTCTGGCGCGGCCGCTATTTAACCGTAAAACGGGGCGGGCGCTCAATTGCGCCGTGCGCTGCGCGGCAGGCGCGGCGGGCCGCCGAACTGCCCGGCCGGTGGGTGAGCGGCGCCCGTGGGGCGCTGCGTCGGGGGATTGTTTCAGGCTATAATCCCCGCCCTTTATCCCGGCAAGGTCGCCTCTCCCGTGGCGGCCGGCGGTTGCACGGCAACCGCACACTGACCGCCGTGTAGATTTCACGACTGACTCTTGAGAAGCGAACCGACCATGATGCGCAGCCACTATTGCGGCCAACTCAACGAAAGCCTGGACGGCCAGGAAGTCACCCTGTGCGGCTGGGTCCATCGCCGTCGCGACCACGGCGGGGTGATCTTCCTCGACATCCGCGACCGTGAAGGTCTGGCCCAGGTGGTGTTCGACCCGGATCGCGAGGCGACCTTCGCCGCCGCCGACCGCGTGCGCAGCGAATACGTGGTGAAGATCACCGGCAAGGTGCGCCTGCGCCCGGCCGGCGCGGTCAACCCGAACATGGCCTCCGGCGCCATCGAGGTGCTCGGCTACGACCTGGAAGTGCTCAACCAGGCCGAGACCCCGCCGTTCCCGCTGGACGAGTACAGCGACGTCGGCGAGGAAACCCGCCTGCGCTACCGCTTCATCGACCTGCGCCGCCCGGAAATGGCCGCCAAGCTGAAGCTGCGCTCGAGCATCACCAGCAGCATCCGCCGCTACCTGGACGACAACGGCTTCCTCGACGTCGAGACGCCGATCCTCACCCGCGCCACTCCGGAAGGCGCGCGCGACTACCTGGTGCCGAGCCGCACCCACGCCGGCAGCTTCTTCGCCCTGCCGCAGTCGCCGCAGCTGTTCAAGCAGCTCTTGATGGTCGCCGGCTTCGACCGCTACTACCAGATCGCCAAGTGCTTCCGCGACGAGGACCTGCGCGCCGACCGCCAGCCGGAATTCACCCAGATCGACATCGAGACCAGCTTCCTCGACGAGGCGGACATCATCGGCCTGACCGAGAACATGATCCGCAAGCTGTTCAAGGAAGTGCTGGACCTGGAGTTCGGCGAATTCCCGCACATGACCTACGAAGAGGCCATGCGCCGCTACGGTTCGGACAAGCCGGACCTGCGCATCCCGCTGGAACTGGTCGACGTCGCCGACCAGCTCAATGCGGTGGAGTTCAAGGTGTTCTCCGGCCCGGCCAACGATCCGAAGGGGCGCGTCGCCGCCCTGCGCGTGCCGGGCGCCGCCAGCATGCCGCGCAGCCAGATCGACGAGTACACCAAGTTCGTCGGCATCTACGGTGCCAAGGGCCTGGCCTACATCAAGGTCAACGAGCGCGCCAAGGGTGTCGAGGGCCTGCAGTCGCCGATCGTCAAGTTCATCCCCGAGGAGAACCTCAACGTCATCCTCGACCGCGTCGGCGCGGTCGACGGCGACATCGTGTTCTTCGGCGCGGACAAGGCCAAGATCGTCTCCGAGGCGCTGGGTGCCCTGCGCATCCGCATCGGCCACGACCTCAAGCTGCTGACCTGCGAGTGGGCGCCGATGTGGGTGGTCGACTTCCCGATGTTCGAGGAAAACGACGACGGCTCGTTCTCCGCGCTGCACCACCCGTTCACCGCGCCGAAGTGCTCGCCGGAAGAGCTGGAAGCCAACCCGGGCCAGGCGCTGTCGCGTGCCTACGACATGGTGCTCAACGGCACCGAGCTGGGCGGCGGTTCGATCCGTATCCACCGCAAGGAAATGCAGCAGGCGGTGTTCCGCATCCTCGGCATCGACGAGGCCGAGCAGCAGGAGAAGTTCGGCTTCCTGCTCGACGCGCTGAAGTTCGGCGCCCCGCCGCACGGTGGCCTGGCCTTCGGCCTGGACCGCCTGGTCATGCTGATGACCGGCGCCAGCTCGATCCGCGAAGTGATCGCCTTCCCGAAGACCCAGAGCGCCGCCTGCGTAATGACCCAGGCGCCGGGCGTGGTCGACAACAAGGCACTGCGCGAATTGCACATTCGCCTGCGCGAGCAGCCCAAGGCCGAATAAGCCGACCGACAGGAGCCTGGTTTCGCCAGGCTCCTTCAGTTCAGGGGTTGCAGAAGTACCAGATCCACCAGAAATACGACGGAGAGAGTCATGGCTGGTCATTCCAAATGGGCCAACATCAAGCACCGCAAGGGACGCCAGGACGCCAAGCGCGGCAAGATCTTCACCAAGCTGATCCGCGAGCTGACCGT
>DASRUW010000238.1:0-5265 GCA_035655255.1 Telluria sp.
TTTACAGCCTGCGGCGCAAATTGACGATTCACATTCCCCTAAAGCTCACTCCCAATGACTCAAGAACAACGCCAACCACTGCCAAATGCGGCCCGTACCGTATTTTTTGTATCGGATGGCACCGGCATCACGGCCGAAACCTTCGGCCATTCCGTCCTCACCCAGTTCGATTTGCGCTTCCGGCAGGTGCGCCTGCCCTTCATCGACACGGTGGACAAGGCCCACGACGCGGCCCGCAAGATTAACGAAGCCTTTGTCACGGACGGCCAGCGCCCGATTATCTTTTCGACACTGGTGAAAGCCGACCTGTCGAAGGTGATCCGGCAATGCAAAGGCCTGCACATGGACTTGATCCAGACCTTCGTGGCGCCGCTGGAGCAGGAGTTGGGCGTGAAATCGACCCACACCATTGGCCGTTCGCACAACATTGTCGACTCGGAGGAATACAAGAACCGCATCGAGGCCATCAACTTCTCGCTGGCGCACGACGATGGCCAGTCGCACAAGAACCTGGCCTCGGCCGACGTGATCCTGGTGGGCGTGTCGCGCTCGGGCAAGACGCCCACCAGCCTGTACCTGGCCATGCAGTACGGCATCAAGGCCGCCAACTACCCGCTGATCCCGGACGATTTCGAGCGCGGGCGCCTGCCCTCGGCCCTGCCGGAGTTCCGGCACAAGATCTTCGGGCTGACCATCAGCCCGGACCGGCTGTCGGAAATCCGCAACGAGCGCCGCGCCGGCAGCAAGTACGCCTCGATCGAGAACTGCCGCTACGAGATCAACGAGGCCGAAGCGCTGATGCGCCGCGAAGGCATCCGCTGGCTGTCCTCGACCACCAAGTCGATCGAGGAGATCGCCACCACCATCCTGCAGGAAATCAAGCCGGACCGGCGCGAGTACTGATCAGAAGAAGATGCGCCAGTCGTCCAGCCAGCCGGGGAAGGACGCGATGTCCATCGGCGGGGCGATGTGCCAGCCCTGGGCGTAGGTGCAGCCCAGGCCCTGCAGGAAGTCCCAGTCTTCCTTGGTCTCCACGCCGACCGCCACCGACATCCGATCCAGGCTGCGCGCCAGGTTCAGGCAGGTCGACAGCACCGTGGACAGCGGCCGCTTCTTGGACGCGCCGTCGACGAAGCTGCGGTCGATCTTCAGCTCCGTGAAGGGAATGCGCGCCAGCAGCTGCAGGTTGGAGCGCCCGGTGCCGTAGTCGTCGATGGCCAGGCCGTAGCCCAGCATGCGCAGGCGGATCAGGCGTTCCAGGAAGCTCGGGTCCGTGGTCAGGACCGAGGACTCGGGCATTTCGAAGGTGATGTAGTCCGGCAGGACGCGGTGGCGCTCCACGCAGGCTTTGATCTGCTGCATGAAGGACGGATGCGCCAGCGTCTGCGGCGCGAGATTGATCGAGACCGGCATCGGAATGCCGCGATCCTGCAGCACGCGGCAGGCATGCACGGAACGCTCGATCATGGTCCAGTCCAGGAAGTCGACCCGGTTGTTCTGCTCCAGCGCGTCGATGAAGGCGTGCGGGCCGAGCACGCCGTGCTCCGGATGGCGCCAGCGCGCGAAGGCTTCCAGGCCCTTGACCTGCCCGGTCTCCAGTTCGATCTTGGGCTGGAAGAAGGGTTCGAACTGGCGCTGCTGCAGGCCGATGCCCACTTCGGCGAAAGTGAAGGTCGGGCCGCGCGGCTTGGCCTCGGGGCCGGGCCGCGGCGCATAGTGGGCCAGCAGCGTCTGCAGGCGCGCCGCGGACACCGGCTTGTGCGCCGTGCCGAGCAGGTCGATGCCGTAGGCCAGGGCCAGGGTCTCGACCGAGAACATGATGGAGGACGACTCGTTCCCGGTCACGAAGAATTGCACGCGGCTGCGTCCGGTGCCGAGTGCGCGCAGCAGCTCCAGCCCGTCCATGCCCGGCAGCGCGAGGTCGATCACGGCCACGTCCACCGCGGGGGAAAAGCCGTCCTGCAGGCAGCGCAGGGCGGCCACGCCGTCCGGCATCTCCGTGATCTGCACCGCGCCCAGCTGGCTCAGCATGTCGACCACGCCCTTGCGCTGGGCCTGGTCTGCTTCGGCCACCAAGAAGTGCAGATGCGCGATTTCCATGCGGGCTCCGGACGTTGATTTGATTCCTTCAAGCATGATTCTGCCTCAACTGCTCGAAAAAGCACACTGCCGCGCAGGCAGCGACGTTCAACGATTCCACTTTGCCAAGATGCGGGACCGCGACGCGGTGGGTCGCCGCGGCCAGCAGCGCGGGCGACACGCCCTGCCCTTCGTGGCCCAGCACCCAGGCCACGGGGCGCTTCAGGTCCAGGTCATACAGACGCTCCGCCGCGTAGCCGCTGGTGGCCAGGACCGGCACGCGCGCGTTCGCGGCGAGCGCCGCGAGGTCGACCTGTTCGAAGATATCGAGCACGAAGTGCGCGCCCATCGCCGCCCGCAGGACCTTGGGCGACCAGCAGAAGGCCGTGCCGGGACCACAATACACCTGGCGGATGCCGGCCGCCGCCGCGCTGCGCAGGATGGAGCCGACATTGCCGGGGTCCTGCAGGTTGTCGAGCAGGACGGCGTTCTCCGTGAGCGCCTGCGGCAGCGCCGCCTGCGGGGTCGCGATCAGGAACAGCACGCCGACGCCGTGCTCCACCTGGCTCAACGCGTTGTAGAGATTGTCGGGCAGGCCGGTGACGGGCGCGTGGCCCGCCTCGCAGCGCGCGGCGATCGCCGCCACTTCCTGATGCGCCAGCGCCGATTCGGCCACGATGCAGTGCAGCGGCAGGCCGTGCAGGTCCAGCCAGGCCTCGCACAGGTGCACACCGTCGAGCAGGGTCTGCCCGGCCTTCTTGCGGGCCTGGGCGCTGGTGGCCAGGTGCTTGAATTCCTTGTAGGCCGCGTTGTCGCGCGAGGTGATGAGTTTCATTCGTCGTCGTCGAAGGCGGATTCCGCCACCGCGCCTTCCAGGCCGAGGCCGAGCAGCGCGCGCACGGGCGCGAACGAGCGGCGGTGCACCGGGCACGGGCCGTGCTGGCGCAGGCGTTCCAGGTGCAGCTCGGTGCCGTAGCCCTTATGCTGGTCGAAGCCGTAGTGCGGATACTTCCGGTGCAACTTGACCAGGGCGGCGTCGCGCGCCGTCTTGGCGAGAATCGAGGCGGCCGAGATGGCGTGCACCTTGTCGTCGCCTTCGACGATGGCGATGGCGCGCACCTTCATGCGCGGAATGCGGTTGCCGTCGATGAGGGCCAGCGTGGGCGCGGTCTGCAGCGCGTACACGGCGCGCTTCATGGCCAGCATGGACGCTTCCAGGATGTTGATGCGGTCGATCTCCGCCTCCGAACACTTGGCCACGGCCCAGGCCAGGGCATGCGCCTTGATCAGGGGCGCCAGTTCCTCGCGCCGCGCCTCGGTCAGCTTCTTGGAGTCGCGCAGCCCGTCGATCGGGCGCGAAGGGTCGAGGATCACGGCGGCGGCGAACACGGGGCCGGCCAGCGGCCCGCGCCCGGCTTCGTCCACGCCACAGACGATCTCGTCGCCGACGTTGTCGGGATCGAAATCGAACAACCCCGGTTGTGCTTTGTTCATGCGGACCTTGTTCTGGTACTGTCGATGAGGCGCAGGACCGCCTGCGCGCTCTCCTGCGCGCTGTCGCGCAGCAGGCTGTGATGCATCGCCGTGAACCGTTCCACCAGCCGCGCGCGGTTGGCCTCGTCCGTCAGTTGCGTCCACACTGCCTCGGCCAGCGCTTCCGGCGTGGTCGCGTGCTGGATCAGCTCCGGCACCAGGAACTCGCGCGCCAGGATGTTCGGCAGCCCGATCCACGGCAGGTAGCCCATGTGGCGCATGATCTGGTAGGACGCGGCCATCACCTTGTAGGCGATGACCATCGGCTTCTTGAACAGCGCCACCTCCAGCGTCGCCGTGCCGGACGCCGCCAGCACCGTGTCCGCGGCGGCGATGGCGGTGTGCGACTGCCCGTCCAGCAGCGTCAGTTCGACGTCGGACAGGCCCTTGGCCGCCACGATCTGCTCGAACTGCGCGCGCAGGCGCGGGCTGGCCATCGGCACCAGCAAACGCAGCGACGGCTCGCGCGCCTTCAGCAGGCGGGCCGCCCTTAAAAACGGTTCGACCAGGTATTTTAGTTCGCCGGAGCGGCTGCCGGGAAGGATGGCGACGACCTTCTCGCCCTCTTTGATGCCCAGACTGTGGCGCGCCGCCGACGTATCGGGCTGCATGGGGATCAGTTCGGCCAGCGGATGGCCGACGTAGGTGACCGGCACGCCGGCCTTTTCGTACAGCTCCACCTCGAACGGGAATACCACCAGCATGTGCGACACGGCGCGCTGGATCTTCCTGATCCTCCCGCCGCGCCAGGCCCAGATCTGCGGGCTGATGAAATGCATGGTCGGAACGCCGCCGGCCTTGAGCTGCTCTTCCAGGCCGAGGTTGAAGCCGGGGTAGTCGGCGCCGATGAAGACGTTGGGCCGGTCGGCCAGCAGCTTGTCGCGCAGGTCGCGCTGGATGCGCTTCAGCTCGCGGTAGCGGGGAATGACCTCGAACAGGCCGCGCACGGTCAGCTTGTCCATCGGGATCTCGGACACGAAGCCCTGCTCCATCATGCGCGGGCCGCCGATGCCGTAGAAGGTCGCGTCCGGGAGCATGGGGCGCAGGCCGGCCAGCAGGCGGCCGGCCAGCATGTCGCCGGATACCTCGCCGGCGACCAGCGCGACCTTCACGTCAGCGGACGATGCCACGGGTGGCGGTGTCGAGGAAGCTGCGGAAGGCGCGCAGCTGCTCCGCCGCTTCCGGCGTGGCCTGCTCCTGTTCCAGCAGGGCCGCCTTGGCTTCCTCCAGCGTCAGGCCGGAGCGGTACAGCGTCTTGTAGGCCGCGCGGATGGCGCCGATCTGCTCGCGCGTGAAGCCGCGGCGCTTGAGGCCTTCGATGTTCACGCCGTGCGCCTCGCACGGGTTGCCGGAGACGAGCACGTAGGGCGGCACGTCCTGGGTCAGGCTGGTGGTCATGCCGACGAAGGCGTGCGCGCCGATCTTGCAGTACTGGTGCACGCCCGCGTAGCCGGACAGGATGGCCCAGTCGCCCACTTCCACGTGCCCCGCCAACTGGGCGTTGTTCGAGAAAATGGTGTTGCTGCCCACCTGGCAGTCGTGCGCCAGGTGCACGTAGGCCGAGATCCAGTTGTCGTTCCCGAGGCGGGTCACGCTCGCGTCCTGCACCGTGCCGGTGTTGAAGGTGACGAATTCGCGCACCGTGTTGCGGTC
>DASRUW010000239.1:0-10299 GCA_035655255.1 Telluria sp.
AACTCGGCGCTGGCAGAACGCAGCACTTCGATCCGCTCGATCATGTCGGGCGAGAGGGCGTCCATCGAAAAGCCCGCCGGCGCGCGCTCGCCGTTGACCAGGATCTGGGTGTAGGCGCCACCCAGCCCGCGCATGCGGATCTCGCCGCCCGGGCGGCCGGCGGCGCCGCTGACGGTCACGCCGGGAACGCGCTTGAGCGCATCGAGCACGTTGGTGTCGCCGTACTTCACCAGCTCGTCGTGGTTGACCACGATCTTGGACGCCGTGTCGTCGCGGCGCGGGTCGTAGGCTTCGGCGCTGCCCTTCACCTCCACCTTGGCGGCAGGTTCCTTGGGAGCGGGCGGCGGGGTTTGCTGGGCGGCGGCGGGAAACGTGGCCGCAACGGCGGCGGCGGCGAGGGTCAAGCGGAACGGAAACGGCATCGTCGACAGGCAGGAATGATCAAACCGTCAATTTTCGCCCAACCAATCGTTTTCGTGGTCTTTTTTTGATATGCATGCAACGTTCCACAATGTGACATTTCCTCTATAATCCGCCATCGCCATTTTTTCCGACCATCGCCGTGTCCGATCGCATCAAGGTTCTCCCGCAGTACCTGCTCCCGAAACGGGCGCTCACCTCGCTCGCCGGACGCGTCGCCGGCGCCAAGGGCGGTCCGTCGACCACGCGCCTGATCCGCTGGTTCGTCGCCAAATACGGCGTGAACATGGCCGAAGCGGCCAATCCGGACATCGCCAGCTATGCCTCGTTCAACGAGTTCTTCACGCGCCCGCTGAAGGAAGGCGCCCGTCCGCTGGCGCAGGCAGACTACGTATGCCCGGTCGATGGCGCGATCAGCCAGTTCGGCGACATCAAGGACCATCAGATTTTCCAGGCCAAGGGCCACGCCTTCACCACGGCCGCCCTGGTCGGCGGCGACGCGGCGCTGGCGGCGCGCTTCCAGCACGGCAGTTTCGCCAACCTGTACCTGAGCCCCAAGGATTACCACCGTATCCACATGCCCTGTGCCGGGCGCCTGGTCAGCATGACCTACGTGCCGGGCGAGCTGTTCTCGGTGAATCCGACCACGGCGCGCGGCATTCCGGGCCTGTTCGCCCGCAACGAGCGCGTGGTCTGCGTATTCGAGTCGGACGTGTGCGGAACCTTTGTCCTCGTGCTGGTCGGCGCGACCATCGTCGGCAGCATGGCCACGGCCTGGCATGGCGTGGTGAATCCCCCGCGGCTGGGCGAGCTGCGCACCTGGACGTACGCGCCCGGCGAAGTCACCCTGGACAAGGGCGCGGAGATGGGCCGCTTCCTGCTTGGCTCCACCGTCGTGATGCTGTTCGAGCCGAATACCATCGGCTTCAATCCGGACTGGGCGCCCCAGCGCTCGATCCGCCTCGGCGAAATGATGGGCAACCACCCCAAAAAAGGGGTCTGACCCCGATTTTAGGGGTCTGACCCCGGTTTTCCGTGCGGTTTCGCGGAGCAGCAATGCTCCGTCATCAAGTCAAGAAAGGCCCGGGTCTTGGCCGGCATCAGGCGCCGCCCGGGGAACACCGCCCAGCCCACGTCCGACGGCATGGTCCATTCCGGCAGCACCCGCACCAATTCACCCCGCTCCACCATCTCCCGCGTGAACATGTAGGAGCTGGTGGCGATGCCGGCCCCTTCGCGCGCGACGCGCGCAAGCACGTCCGGCGAATTGGCCAGGATCCGGTTCGGCACCTCGTGCCGCCACACGGTCTTGCCGCGCGTGAGTTCCCACGGTGCCGAGCCCCCGATGCGGCGCAGGACCGACAACAGGTCGTGTTCCAGCAGATCGTCCGGATGCTCCGGCACTCCGCGCCGCGAGAGATAGGACGGCGCGGCGAAGAGGGCCACGTCCTCGGTCACCACGCGCCGCGCGGCCAGCGAGGAATCCTCCGGCAGGTCGCCCATGCGGATGGCGATGTCGAAGCCCTCGGCCACCAGGTCGACCCGGCGCGGCGACAGGTCCAGTTCCAGGTCCACCTTGGGATAGCGCGCGACGAAGGCGGCCAGTACGCGGTTCATGCCTTGGTAGGCCGCGAAATCGGACGGCATCGAGATGCGCAGCTTGCCGCTCGGTTCCGCCTGCCGGTGCTGGGCCAGGGCGCCGACCGCTTCCACTTCCTCCACCACCTTGCGCGCGTGATCGAGCAGGCTCTGGCCGAACTCCGTCACCACCAGCTTGCGCGTGGTCCGCTGCAGCAGTCGCTCGCCCAGCAGGGACTCCAGCTGCGCCAGGCGGCGCGAGACGGTCGATTTCGGCTGGTTCAGGCGCTCCGCGGCGCGGCTGAAGCTGCCCGCCTCCACGATACGGGCGAACAGGAGCAGGTCGTTCGGTTCCAGAGCCATGATTGTGCCATCAGGTAGACAATGTTATCCATTTTAACGTCTTCCGGATTGAATTTGGAATTGATAAAGTGCATCTCATCGCAGCACAACCCAACCCAAGAGGACCACGCCATGAACATCCTGCAGATCAATTCCAGCGCCCGCTCCACCGGTTCCGAGTCGACCCGCATGGCCGACGCCATCGTCGCCAAGCTGGCCCGCGCCCACGCCGACGCGCAGGTGACCCGCCGCGACCTGGCGGCCGATCCCCACCCGGTGCTGGACGAAGCGGCCCTGCAGGCCTTGTTCACGCCGGCCGGCCAGCGCAGCGCGGAACAGCAGGCCCGCGTGGCCCTGGACGACGCCCTGATCGCCCAGGTGCAGGCGGCCGACATCGTGGTGCTGGGCGCCCCGATGTACAACTTCGGCATGACCGTTCAGCTCAAAGGCTGGTTCGACGCCATCGCCCGCGCCGGCGTCACCTTCCGCTACACGGCCCACGGCCCGGAAGGCCTCCTGCAAGGGAAGAAGGTCTACGTGGCCCTGTCGCGCGGCGGCTTCCACCGCGACGGCGCGACCGACACCCAGGTGCCGCACCTGAAGACGCTGCTCGGCTTCCTGGGCATGACCGACGTGACCTTCATCTACAGCGAAGGCCACGGCATGGGCCCGGACGCGGTGGCCAAGGCGCGCGCCGCGGCGGACGCCGAGATCGCCACTGAGGTAGCATAAGCAGTCAACCAACAAGGAACGAGCACCATGGACACCGCAACCGCAACCGCAACCGTCACCCGCAGCCGCACCATCGAACGCCTGGTCGGCGGCCAGTTCGTCATGGACGGCGCCGGCGTGAAAATCAACCGCGTGCTGACCCAGCCGCTGCAGCGGCGCCTGGATCCGTTCCTGATGCTGGACGCCTTCGGCAGCGACAAGCCGGGCGACTACATCGCCGGCTTTCCGGAGCATCCGCACCGCGGCTTCGAAACGATCACCTTCATGATCCACGGACGCATGCGCCACCGCGACAGCGCCGGCCACGAGGGCCTGATCACCGACGGCGGCGTGCAGTGGATGACGGCCGGCCGCGGCGTGGCCCACTCGGAGATGCCGGAGCAGTCGGAAGGCCTGATGGAAGGTTTCCAACTCTGGCTCAACCTGCCGGCCAGCGACAAGATGTGCGAACCGTGGTACCGCGACATCCCGCGCGAGGAACTGCCGCGCTTCACCACGCCCGCCGGCGCCACGGTGCAGGTCATCGCCGGCCAAAGTCACGGCGTGGAAGGAGCGGTGCGGCGCGCGGCCACCCAGCCGCTGTATCTCGATATCGCCCTGCCGGAAGGCGCGCGCTTCGAGCAGGAGCTGCCCGCCGCGCACAACGCCTTCCTGTACGTGTACCGGGGCGAAGTGGTCATCGAGGGCAAGGGCGTGCCGGCCGGCCGCATGGCGATCCTGGCCAATCCGGCCGACGCCGACGGCGTGGCCATCAAGGCCAGCGCGGATGCGCGCCTGATCCTGATCGCCGGCCAGCCGCTGGGCGAGCCGATCGCGCAGTACGGCCCGTTCGTGATGAATACCCAGGCCGAGATCTTCCAGGCCGTCGAGGACTTCCGCGCCGGGCGATTCGCCGGCTGAAGCCCTTGCGCCTTGGCGCGGCGGGTACGATGCGGTATGCTGGAACTTTCACGGAATCGGTTCCAACATGCCGCGGTTTTTGAAATCGCTGTTCATCATCGTCCTCGCCGGCGGCGCCGTCGCCGCGCAGGCGGCGGACGGCCAGCGCGCTTTCACCATCGGCGTCGAGAACCTGCAGTACGCGCCGCTGTTCACCACCAGCCAGGGCAACGAGTACAACGGCTTCGCGCGCGAGGTGCTGGACGCCTTCGCGCAGGAACAGGGCTACACCTTCCGCTACGTGCCGCTGCCGGTGCAGCGCCTGCTGACGGTCTACCTGCAGGACAACAACCTCGATTTCAAATTCCCGGACAACCCGGCCTGGCAGGTGCAGCGCAAGGCCGGCTATGAGATCTCCTACAGCGCGCCGCTGATCGTGAGCCTGGAAGGCGCGATGGTCCTGCCCCGCAACAAGGGCAAGCCGCTGAACAAGCTGCACTCGCTCGGCACCGTGCTCGGTTTCACGCCCCACCCCTACCGCGCTCCGCTGCAGGCGCACCAGCTCGCCCTGACCACGGCGCCGAGCTTCGAAGGCCTGCTGCGGCACGCGCTGGCGGGCCACGTGGATGCCATCTATATCAACATCGACGTCGGCCGCCACCTGCTGGCCGACCAGCTGGACCGGCCGGACGGGCTGGTGTTCGATCCCGACCTGCCGCACGCGCCCAGCAACTTCTCGCTGTCCTCGCGCCGGCATGCGGACGTGATCGAGCAGTTCACCCGTTTCCTGCAGCGCCAGCGTCCGCTCCTGCAGCAATTGCGGGCCAAGTATAAAATCGTGGATCAGCCAATTACCTGATCCAGCCATGACCAAGAAAGAAGGCCTCGTCGCGATCGTCGCCAGCGACGTCCCCCTGCGCACTGTCACCAACTATCCCGCGCCGCTCGCGCAGCGCGTGGCCGGCCGCACCAAGCGCGCGCTGGGCGACATGTTCGGCCTCACCCACTACGGCGTGAACCTGACCCGCGTCGCGCCGGGGTCCGCCTCGGCCCTGCGCCACAGCCACGGCCTGCAGGAGGAGTTCATCTACATCCTGGAAGGCACGCCGACCTTGATCACGAACGCCGGCGAGACCGAGCTCGTTCCCGGCATGTGCGCGGGCTTCCCGGCCGGGACCGGCGACGCGCACCAGCTGGTCAACCGCGGCACCGTGGACGTCGTCTACCTGGAAGTGGGCGACCGCGTCCCCGGCGACACCGTGGAATACCCGGACGACGACCTGGCCGCCACCATGGGCCCGGACGGCAAGTGGCGCATGACCCGCAAGGACGGCAGCGCGTACTGAGATGCCTTTGCTCGACACCCTGGGCATCCTGCTTGGCCGCGTGAGCCGCCGGCTCGGCCTCGAAACCATCGACGCCTTCCCGCCCGGCCACCCGTACGAACGCACGCGCTGGAACCGCGCCTACTTCGACATCCCGTCGGACATGGCACCGGAGGCGATCGAACGCACCCTGTGCGCGGCCATCGCCAACACGCCGACGGTATTCGCCCACATTACGCATCCGACGCCGCGCATGCAGCAGGAGCTGCTGAACGCCATCGAGCAGCGCCTGCGGCGCGATCCGCCGGGCGCCTCGGCCCTGGCCGCGCTGCTGGTCGACGCCTATGCCAGCCGGCACACGCTGGAGGCGCGCCCAGGTTTGCGCGCCGCCCTGGCCGACAGCGCGCACCTGGACCGCAGCGCGCGCGCCCAGATCCTGCTGGCCTGGCTGGCCGACACGCCCGCCGGCTACGGCGTCATCGACATGCACTGATCATTCAACGAAAGCCAAGCATGACCACCACTTATCCGTACCAGTTCAAGTCCGTCAACTTCACCGCGCCGCGCCCCGGCGTCAAGCTGATCGTCACCGGCGCGGTGCACGGCAACGAGACCGCCGGCACCAAGGGCATCCTGCGCGTGCTCGACGAACTGGAAAGCGGCCGCCTGCGCATCGCCGCGGGCAGCGTGACCTTCGTCCCGGTCACGAACCCCATGGCGTATGAGCTGGGCCAGCGCTCGGGCGAACGCAACCTGAACCGCAACCTGTTCCCGAACGCGGCGCCGCAGGACTTCGAGGACCACATCGCCAACTGGCTCTGCCCGCTGTTGGCGCAGCACGAGGTGCTGCTCGACCTGCACTCGTTCAACGCCAGGAGCGAAGCCTTCGTGATGGTGGGGCCGCGCAACAACGCCGGCGCGCTGCAGCCATTCCGCCATGCCGAGAAGGAGCGCGCCATGGCCCGCATCCTGGGCGTGCGCCGTTTCGTGGACGGCTGGCTCGCCACTTACGGCGCGGGCGTGCAGCGCCGCACCGGCAAGGGCGACGACGCCGAACTGTCGCTGCAGCTGCGCTACGGCGTCGGCACCACCGAATACATGCGCTCCACCGGCGGCTACGCGCTGACGCTGGAATGCGGCCAGCACCAGGATCCGAGCGCGCCGGACGTCGCCTACCGCGCGATCCGCAACACGCTCGCCTTCCTCGGCCTGGTCGAGGAAGCGGCGCCCACGCCGATCGCGCTGGACGAGATGGAGTATCTGTCGATGGTGGAAGTGCACGACAAGCTGCACGAGGAAGACCGGTTCGAGCGCGTCTGGTCCAGCTTCGACCTGCTGGCCAAGGGCGACCGCATCGGCACCCGCGCCGACGGCACGCCGGTGCTTGCCCCCTTCGACGCACGCATCCTGTTCCCCGACGTGAACGCGCGCCCGAACCACGAGTGGTTCTACCTCGCCCGCACCGGCGGCGACTTCACACGTTACGCCGAATAAACCAGGGTCAGGTCGCCCAATGCACCATAATTTCCTGCGCACCTCTGCCCCAGAGAAAATCTGGTGCAATGGGCGACCTGACCCTGGTTGTTGTGCAATGGGCGACCTGACCCTGGTTGTTCTAGCGGGGCCGGATGCCGAAGGCGAACGGGTCGGCTTCGTCGAGGATGAGGCGGGCTTCGGCGTTGACCCAGGCCTGGCCGCGGATGGTCGGCAGGATGCGCTCGCCGTCGCGACTGAAGGAGCCTTCGAACACGGAGCCGATGATGCTCTCCTGGCGCCACACGGCGCCTTCGTCGAAGTGGTCGTCCGCCGCCAGGCAGGCCAGCTTGGCGCTGGTGCCGGTGCCGCAGGGCGAGCGGTCGTAGGCCTTGCCCGGGCATAGCACGAAGTTGCGCGCGTCGGCGCCCGTGGTGCTCTGGCCATACAGCTCGATATGGTCGATCAGCGCGCCGCCGGCGCCGGTGATGCCCTGGCTATGCAGCGCATCGGCCACGGCGGAGGTCCACGCCGTCAGTTCCGGCGCGCGTCGCGCTTCCAGGGCGACGCCGTGCGCTTCCGCGTCGACCAGGAAGAACCAGTTGCCGCCCCAGGCGAT
The DNA here is from genome assembly GCA_035655255.1 of Telluria sp. Taxonomy (GTDB): domain Bacteria; phylum Pseudomonadota; class Gammaproteobacteria; order Burkholderiales; family Burkholderiaceae_D; genus Telluria. The sequence goes on from DASRUW010000239.1 coordinate 7,369, forward strand.
ATCGCCCGTGACCGTGCCGATGCCGGGCACGTCGACCCGCGCACCCTTGGCGTGGCGCCAGGCCGGCACGTTGTCGATTTCGACGGAACGGTCCTCGTGCAGGGTCGCCGTGACCACGCCCACCGGCGTATCGATGCGGTGGCGCCCCGGCCCGATGCGGCCCATCCAGGCCAGCGACACCACCAGGCCGATGGTGCCGTGGCCGCACATGCCGAGATAACCCACGTTGTTGAAGAAGATAACGCCAGCCGCGCAGTCGGGCGCGTGCGGTTCGCACAGCAGCGCACCGACCAGCACGTCCGAACCGCGCGGCTCGCAGACCACCGCGCTGCGCACATGATCGAAATCCTGGCGGAAGCGCGCGAGACGCTCGGATAGAGGCCCCGTGCCCAGGTCAGGGCCTCCCGCGACGATGAGCCGGGTGGGCTCGCCGCCGGTATGGGAATCAATGATGGAAATGGTATTCATGGTGCCTAGCATAGCGCCGCCGGCGCGCCCTGTCTTGCGGCGCGGGCGTTGCGGGATGCGGAAAGAGGCACAGCGGCGCGCGCTAGGCCGGCGTCACCAGCTTGAGGCCGACGATGCCGGCCACGATGAGCGCAATGCAGCCCAGGCGGACGGCGCCGGCCGGTTCGCCCAGCAGCAGCATGCCGGCGATGGCCGTGCCCACCGTGCCGATGCCGGTCCACACGGCGTAAGCGGTGCCGAGCGGCAGCTGGCGCATGGCCAGGCCGAGCAGGACCACGCTGCCGATCATGGCGGCGACGGTGACGATGGAGGGAGCCAGGCGGGTGAAGCCGTTCGTGTATTTGAGGCCGACCGCCCACACCACTTCGAGCAGGCCGGCGGCGAGAAGGATCAGCCAGGTCATGGCGAAAAAGTATAGCACCCGGCAGCAGCGTGCGAACTGCGCCATAATGAACGCTTCCCTGCACGGCCCGGAGCCCAGATGAAGCATGCGATGACGTTCGCCGACATCCTCACCGCGCTGGCGGTCGTCACCATCTGGGGCGTCAACTTCGTCGTCATCAAGATCGGCCTGCAGGACCTGCCGCCGCTGATGTTCACCGCCCTGCGCTTCCTGTTCGCGGCGCTGCCGCTGGTGTTCTTCGTGCCGCGCCCGCAGGCGGACTGGCGCCTGGTCGCCGCCTACGGCATGCTGCAGTTCGCGCTTCAGTTCGCGCTGCTCTTTTTCGGCATTCGCCTCGGACTGCCTGCCGGCCTGGCCTCCCTGGTGATCCAGCTGCAGGCCTTCTTCACGATCGGCTTGGCCGTCCTGGTGCTGGGCGAGCGCCCGCGCGTGAGCCAGCTCCTGGGCGCCCTGGTCGCGCTGTCCGGCATGGCCTTGGTGGCCATCAACCTGGAAGGCAAGGCCACCCTGATCGGATTCGTGCTGGTGGTGCTGGGCGGCGTGTGCTGGGCGATGGCCAATATCGTGACCAAGAAAATGGGGCCGGTCAGCGCGCTGTCGCTGGTGGTGTGGGGCGCGCTCATCGCCGCGCCGCCGCTGGTGGCCGCATCCTGGCTGGTGGAGGGCGCGGGCGCCTGGGCCGAAGCCGCGCAGCGCCTGCGCTGGCAGACCGTGGGCGCGGTGCTGTTCCAGTCGTATCCGAATACCCTGCTCGGCTTCGGCGTATGGTCGCTGTTGATGCGCAAATACGCGGCTGCTACCATCGCACCATTCACGCTGCTGGTGCCGGTGGCGGGCATGCTCAGCGCCGCCATCGTGCTGGCCGAGCCGCTCCAGTGGTGGAAGGCCGTGGCCGGCCTGCTGGTGCTGGGCGGGCTGGCGCTGAACCAGTTCGGCGCGCGCTTCGGCCGCGCGGCGCCAACGACAACAACAACCACGTCCAACTAAGGAGACTCCATGGCCATGCTCGCACAAGCGCTTGTCGCGCTGATCGCACTGCTGCACGTGTACTTCGTGCTGCTCGAAACGGTGCTGTTCGAAACACGCGGGCGGCGCGTGTTCGGACTGTCGGCGGACAAGGCGGCGGTGCTGAAGCCGGCCATGTCCAACCAGGGCTGCTACAACGGTTTTCTCGTCGCCGCCCTGGCGCTGGGCCTGTTCCATCCCGATGCCGCCATCGCGCACGCCTTCACGGTGTACGGACTGGCCTGCGTGGCGGTGGCCGGCCTGTGGGGCGCGGCCACGGTCAAGAAGAGCATCCTCTACATCCAGGGCCTGCCGGCCATGGTGGCATTGGCCTTGGTGCTGGCGCTCTAAGACCGGGGTCAAGCCCCCAGGTTCGGCAGGTAGGCCTCCAGCTTGTCGACGGTCTGCTGGCCGCCTTCGATCGCCCCGACCCGCTCGATCACCATCGCCATCGCCTCGTGGGTCGGGAAGATGGAGCGCATCGTCAGCAGGGTCTTGCCGCCGGGAGCATCCTCGAACGTGACCACCACGTGGAACATCGGCGCCGCGTCCGTGTCCGCGCCGTGGTCGTACTCCAGGCGCTCGTTGGGCACCACTTCGCGGTAGTCGATCCGGTTCGGATAGATCGTGCCGTCCGGGGCCGCCATCGTGAAGCGCCACTTGCCGCCGGGGCGCACGTCCATGCTGTCGATGGTGTTGTTGACGAAGCCGGTCGGCCCCCACCAGCGGTCGATATGGCGCGGATCGGTGAAGGCTTGGTAGACCAGGGCGCGCGGCGCGGCCAGCGTGCGCTTGATGACGATCTCGCGATCGTCCGCCCCCACCTTGGCCAGGTAGTCCTCATAGACGTCGAACATGCCGCCAAAGCCCATCTGCATGGAGGGGTGGTTGGCCTGGAAGACCGCCTCCTCGGCCGGCGAGGCGTCGAGCGGATCGCAATGGAGCGTGCAGACGGTGCGCCCGTCCTCCTCGTCCAGATTGATCGTGATGAGCATCTGCAGCGGCCAGCCCGGCATGCCGGGGAAGCGGATGCGGCGGCCTTCCGCGTCGGCGAA
>DASRUW010000240.1:0-2965 GCA_035655255.1 Telluria sp.
AGCGCGAGCGCGCCGAGCAGCGAGATCGGCATCGTCACCGCCGGGATGAAGGTGGCGGCGGCGCGGTGCAGGAACAGGAAGATCACCAGCACCACCAGCGCCACCGTCAGCGCCAGGGTCAGGTTCACGTCGTGGATCGCGGCGCGGATCGACACCGAGCGGTCGTTCACCAGGTTGATGCTGATCGACTCGGGCAGCTGGGCCTTGAAGCGCGGGAGCAGCTGGCGCACGGCGTCGACCACCTGCACCGTGTTCGCGTTCGGCTGGCGCTGCACCAGCAGCACGATGGAACGTTCGCCGTTGTAGCTGCCGGCGGCCTTCACGGACAGATAACTGTCCTCCACCGTCGCCACGTCCTTCAGGCGCACCGGCTCGCCGTTGCGGGTGGCGACGATCACGTCCTGGAACTGGGCCGCGTTCATCAATTGGGCGTTCCCCTGGATGGTGAGGGTCTGCTGCGGGCCGTCGATGATGCCCAGCGGGGTGTTCGAGTTGGCGGCGCGGATGGCGGTCGCCAGTTCGTCCATCGAGATGTTCCGCGCGTTCATCAGCTCCGCCTTGGCGCGCACCCGCACGGCGAAGCGCTTCTGGCCGTTGACGGAGACCTGGGCCACGCCCGGCAGGGTGGACAGGCTGGGCGCGACCAGGTTCTCGGCGTAGTCGTTCAGCTCCGACAGGTTCATCGACGGCGAGGTCATGGTCATGAACAGGACCGGCGCGTCGGCCGGATTGACCTTGCGGTAGGACGGCAGGTCCGTCATCTCCTGCGGCAGCTGGCGCTGGGCGCCGAGCAGCGCCGCCTGCACGTCGACGGCGGCGGCGTTGATGTCGATGCTGGGGTCGAACTCCAGCGTCAGCGAAGTATTGCCCTGGGTGCTGGTGGAGGTGATGACGTTGATGCCGGCGATGGTGGAGAACTGCTTCTCCAGCGGCAGCGCGACCGACGACGCCATCGTCTCGGGGCTCGCGCCCGGCAGGTTGGCGTTGACGTTGATGACGGGGGTGTTATAGCTCGGCAGCGCCGCCACCGGGATCTTGCTGTAGGCGAGCACGCCCGCCAGGATCAGCGACAGCGACAGCAGCACCACCATCACCGGACGGCGGATGCACAGTTCGGACAGATTCATGCCGGGGCGCCCTTCCGTCCGCGCTTGCCGGCCGGCGCGCCCGTGTTCTCCTGGGCGATGCGGATCTTCCCGCCCGGCCGCAGGTTCTGCTTGCCCTCGGTGATCACCAGTTCGTCGCCCTTCAGGCCGGTCACCACGGTGTTCAGGCCGAAGGCATGCACGCGCTGCACCGGTACCTGGACCGCGGTCTGGTCCGCGCCCACGGCGTACACGAAGGTGCCGCGCACGCTGTTGACGACGGCGGTCTGCGGAATCACGACCGCGTCCTTGAGCGTGCGCACGGTGACCTTGGCGGTCACGTACTGGCCCGGCCACAAGGCGTTGGCGCGGTTGTCGAACTGCGCCTTGACCTTGATGGTGCCGGCCGCGGGATCGACCGCGTTATCGATGAAGCTCAGCTTGCCCTGGACCGGCGCCGCGCCGCCTGCCGCCGCTTCCACCGGCACCACGCCCGCGCGCTGGGCGGCAAGCAGGTCGCCCAGCACATGCTCGGGCAGGGTGAAGGAGACGTGGATCGGATCGAGCTGGGTGACGGTTGTGAGCGAGGTGGCCAGCTGCACCAGGCTGCCCGGATAGACATTGATGGCGCCGACCCGGCCCGTCATCGGCGCGCGGATCGCCGTGTAGCTGGCGCTGACGCGGCTGGCCTTGGCGGCCGCGACGTCGGCCGCCAGCAGGGCGCGCGCCGCCTCGACCTGGCTGCGCAGGGTGTCGACCTGGCTCTGGGCGATGAACTTCTGCGCGAACAGTTCCTGTGCGCGGCGGTATTGCCGCTCGACGTCCGCCAGCGCGGCCTGGTCGCGCGCGACCTGGGCCTGGGCCTTTTCCACGCCGGCCTGGTCGGCCCGGTCATCGAGCGTGAACATCAGGTCCCCGGCCTTCACGAACTGGCCTTCCCGGATGTGCACCTTGCGGATGGTGGCCGTCGTCTGCGGGTGCAGGTCGACCATGCTGACCGCGGTGACGGTGCCATTCGACTGCTCCACAACAGGCACGTCCTGGCGCTGCGGCTTGACCACGTTGACCAGCACCGGTCCCTGGGCGCCGCCCTTCCCTCTTTGCGCCGGGGCAGCGGGCGCCGAGCCGCGCATGACATAGGCCGCGCCGGCGACGATAACGATTGCGCCGAGGATGCCGGCGATGGCCTTCTTTTTCATGTTGTCGCTTCAGAGATTGTTGCTATTTGCCGGCGTAGTACTCCGGCAGGATGAGAGTCGCTTCGAGTCCGCCCTCGGGATGGTTGGCCAGCGCAATCGAGCCGCCGTGCTGTTCGGCGATGTTGCGCGCGATGGTCAGTCCCAGGCCGGTGCCGCCCGATTCGCGCGAGCGCGAGGTCTCGACGCGGTAGAACGGTTCGAACACGCGCGCCAGCTCCTCGGCGGGGATGCCCGGGCCGTGGTCGCGGATGCGGATACGGGCGCTGCCGGCCAGGCGCTCGACGCTGACCTCGGCCCGGCCGCCATACTTGACGGCGTTGTCGATCAGGTTGCCGATGCAGCGGCGCAGCGCCATCGGGCGGCCCATCAGGGCCATCTTGGCCACGCCATGCAGGACCACGGGCTGGCCGCTGTCGGCGGCGTCGGCGCACAGGGAGTCGAGCAAGGAATCCAGGTCCAGGGCCTGCATGGACTCGTTGGTGTCCATGCTGCGCGCCAGTTCCAGGCCTTCGCGCACCATCTCCTGCATGGCGGCCAAATCGCCCTTCAGGCGCTCCTGCAAGTCGGGGTCGGTCACTTTTTCCAGGCGCAGGCGCATGCGCGTGAGCGGCGTTTGCAGGTCGTGGGTGATCGCGGCCAGCATCTGGGTGCGCTGGAAGATGTACTGCCGGATGCGCGCCT
>DASRUW010000241.1:0-15020 GCA_035655255.1 Telluria sp.
GAAAACGATGGGTTTTTCCGACCTCGTCCTCGTCAATCCCCGCTTCCCCGACATGACCCGGCACGAGGAGGCGGTCGCCTTCGCCAGCGGCGCCGTCGACATCCTGGAGCGCGCCCGCACGGTCGGCAGCATGGCCGAGGCCCTGGAGGGTTGCCGCTTCGCCGCCGCCGTCTCGGCGCGCCTGCGCGAATTCTCGCCGCCGGTATGGACGCCGCGCGAGTTCGCAGCGCACCTGGTGGCGCAGGCCGAGCTGCCGGTCGCCCTCATCTTCGGCAACGAGCGCTTCGGCCTGCCCAACGAGGTGGTCGAGAAGTGCAACGTGCTGGTGAACATTCCGGCCAATCCGGACTATGCGTCGCTGAATCTGGCCCAGGCGGCCCAGGTGCTGCTGTACGAATGCCGCATGGCGGCGGGGGCGGGACCGACCCAGGCCGGGGTCGGCTTCCAGGGCGAGGCGGCCAGCGTGGCCGCCGTGGACGGGATGTTCGAGCACCTGGAGGAGGCGCTGGTGGCCATCGATTTCCTCGACGCGGACAACCCCAAGAAGCTGATGCCGCGCCTGAAGCGCCTGTTCGCCCGCACCCAGCTCGAGACCGAGGAAGTCAATATCCTGCGCGGCATCGCGCGCCAGATGCTCAAGCTGACGCGGCGGGATTGAAGGAATCAGGCCGGCCGGCGTAGATGTTGGCGAGGATGGCGCGTTCCCGGCTGAGGATGGTCTCGACGAAGCGCTCCGGCTGGCGCATGCGCTTGAAGGTCGCGAAGCCGGTCTGCAGGAAGGCGTGCAGGTCGCCCAGGCCGGCCAGCCGGGCCGGCCCGCCCATCACCGCCAGCGTCGCCGACAGCATGGGGATGCGCACCAGCGACGACAGCGAACGGCCCAGGGTCTCCACCAGGTCGAGCTGGCGTTCGCGCTCCGCCCGCTGCGCCACGCTGCGGTAGGCCTCGAGGTAGCGGGCCTGGTCGAAGCGCTCGCCGAGGGCGCGCGCCATCGCGCTGTCCAGCCGCTCGGACAGGGCGTCGAGGACGATCGCCTCGGTCACGGCGTGCAGCGGTTCGTAGGGCAGGACTTTCTGCATGGTCGGGATGATGCGTTCCAGGTCCGTGTCGCGCTGCGCCAGGTCGTGCGCCGAATACAGCTCGTCGAGGAAGAAGCGGGCGGCGGGGCGGGTGTTCTCGTCCGCCAGCAAGTCCGCATGGGTGCGCGCCAGGCGGTCGGATTGGAATTGTTTGACGGCGGTACGGGCCGCGTGCAGGGCCGGATCGCTCTTGGCCGCCGTGCGCTGTTGCTTCACGTCGCGCAGCTCCTGCTGCAGCTTTTCGATCAGTTGTTCCTTCTGCATAGTTAGACGAATCACTCTATTTTTGGTCTGGTCCCTCAGCGTACACTAGCCGCCAAACATAGAGGATACCCCCATGGAGACATCCCGCAGAAGCTTCCTGAAAGTCGGCGGACTGGCCGCGCTGGCGCTCGCGGTCGGCGGCGGCATTTACCGTGTCACGCACCCGCCCAAGCCGCAGCGCTTCGTCCTCGACGGCGACGCGCGCACGGCGCTCGAAGCCATCGTGCCCGCCATGCTGGCCGGGTCCTTGCCGGCCGCCGGTCCGGCGCGCACGGCCGCCGTCGCCGCCACCATCGGGCACGTGCACGCGGCGATCAACGGCTTGCCGCTGGCCGCGCAGAAGGAAGTGCAGGATCTCTTCGGCCTGCTGGCCCTCGCGCCCGCGCGCCGCTTCCTGGCGGGCGTGCCGGAGGCCTGGGGGCAGGCCAGCAGCGCGCAGGTGTCGGCCTTCCTGCAAGCGTGGCGCATGCACCGCTTCACCATGCTGCAATCGGCTTACTTCGCTTTGCATGACCTGATCTACGGCGCCTGGTACGCCGATCCCTCGACCTGGGCCGCCATCGGCTACCCCGGTCCCATCAAGGAGCTGGGCGTATGAGCGACATCCGCATCATTCCCGACCCGGTCGCCAACGGATTGGCGGCCGGATGGAAAGTCACCGACGCGGCCACCCTCGGCGCGGACCAGGCCATGACGGCCGACGTGGTCGTCATCGGCAGCGGCGCCGGCGGCGGCGTCACGGCGGAGATCCTGGCGCTGGCCGGCCTCGACGTGCTGATCGTGGAGGAGGGCGCGCTGCGTTCCTCGCGCGATTTCCGCATGAAGGAGGCCGAAGCCTATCCCACCCTGTACCAGGAATCGGCCGCGCGTAAGACGGCGGACAAGTCGATCAACATCCTGCAGGGCCGCACCGTGGGCGGCTCGACCACCGTCAACTGGACCTCGAGCTTCCGCACCCCGGAGCCGACCCTCGCGTTCTGGCAAAGCCGCTTCGGCCTCCAGGACTACAGCCCGGAAGCGCTGGCGCCGTGGTTCGCGATGATGGAGCAGCGCCTGAACGTGGCCGAATGGACCGTCGCGCCCAACGAGAACAACGAGCTGCTGCGCAAGGGCGCGGACAAACTGGGCATTCCGGTGGCGACCATCCGCCGCAACGTGCGCGGCTGCTGGAACCTCGGTTACTGCGGCATGGGCTGCCCGACCAACGCCAAGCAGTCGATGCTGGTGACGACCATTCCGTCCGCGCTTGCGCACGGCGCGCGCCTGCTCACGCACGCCCGCGCGGAGCGCTTCGTGTTCAGCGGCGAGCACATCGAGCGGCTGGAACTGACGGCCATGGGCGCGGACGGTGTGGCGCCGAGCGGGCGCAAGCTCACCGTGCGCGCCAAGCACTACGTGCTCTCCGGCGGCGCGATCAATTCCCCGGCGCTGCTGCTGCGCTCCAAGGCCCCCGATCCGCATGGGCTGATCGGCAAGCGCACCTTCCTGCACCCGACCGTGATCTCGAGCGGCGTGTACGAGCAGGCCGTCAACGGCTTCCAGGGCGCGCCGCAGACCATCTACTCCGACCACTTCCTGCATACGGGCCCCATCGACGGACCGATCGGCTACAAGCTGGAGGCGCCCCCCCTGCATCCGGTGCTGCTGTCGACCACCATGCAGGGCTTCGGCGAGCAGCACGCCGCCCTGATGCAGCAGTTCCCGCACATTCACGGCTTGCTGGCGCTGCTGCGCGACGGCTTCCATCCGGAGTCGAACGGCGGCAGCGTGGGCCTGCGCGACGACGGCACGCCGGTGCTGGACTACCCGCTCAACGACACCATCTGGGACGGGGTCAAGCGCGCCTTGCTGACGATGGCCGAGATCCAGTTCGCCTCCGGCGCCCAGGGCGTGCTGCCGGTGCACGAACAGGCGCGCCTGTACCGCACCTGGGGCGAGGCCAGGCAGGGCATCGCCGAACTGCCTTACCGCACTCACCTGATGCGCGTGGTCTCGGCCCACGTCATGGGCGGCATTCCCATGTCTGGCGACGAGAAGTCCGGGCTGGTCGGTCCGGACGGCCGCTACCGCGCGCTGCGCAACCTGTCGGTGCACGACGGCTCGCTGTTCCCGACCTCGATCGGCGCCAACCCGCAGCTGTCGATCTACGGCATGACGGCCCGCCTGGCCAGCGGCCTCGCCCAGGCGCTCACCGGCAAGCCCGCGCCGCGCGTGGCGGCGTGACCCGATGACGGCCCGCCTGCTCCAGTTCCTGTTGCTGGTGCAGGCCGCGGCCGTCGGCGTGCTCGCCTGGCTGTTCGTGCGCGCAAATGCGGTGCCGTGGGCGGTCGCCTTGTTCTGGGCGCTGCTGTGCGTGCTGGCCTTGCGCTTCCTGATCTGCATGAACAACTTCGTCATGGCGTGGCGCCTCGGCGACCCCGGCACGGCCGTGCCGCTGGCCTGGCCGGCGCGTGCGCGCATGCTGCTACGCGAATTCGGCGCCACCATGCTCCATTCCTCCTGGCTCATGCCGCGGGCGCGCGCCTGCATGCGGGTGTACGCATCGGGCGCCGCGCCGCCGGTGCTGCTGGTGCACGGCTACGGCTGCAACAGCGGCTATTGGTCGCACCTGATCGCGCGGCTGGACGCGGCGGGCATCAGCCATGGCGGCGTCGACCTGGAGCCGATGTTCGCGTCCATCGACGACTTCGCGCCGGCGCTGGCGCAGGCCGTGGAGCGGCTGCGCGCCGCGACCGGCGCGGCGCGCGTGACCCTGGTGGCGCACAGCATGGGTGGTCTGGTGTGCCGCGCCTATTTGCGCGCCTTCGGCGATGACGCCGTCGCGCGCGTCGTCACGCTCGGCACGCCGCACCATGGCTCGCGGCTGGCCGCCCTTGGCCTTGGGGCGAACGCCCGTCAAATGCGCCGGGACAGCGGCTGGCTGCGTGAGCTGGCTGCCGCCGAATCGTCCGCGCGGCGTGCGCGCTTCACCTCCATCTACACCCGGCATGACAACATCGTCGCGCCGTATGCATCGGCCGAACTGGCCGGGGCGCGCAACCTCGCCTTCGACGGTGTCGGTCACGTCGCCCTCGGCGGCGACGCGGCGGTGCTCGATTGCCTGATGCAGGAAATCCGCCACGCATAGTTGGCGTCGGAGCACGATTAGCGTGCGTTCCATCTTGCCCAGTGGTACAGTGATTCTCCGTCCGCCGCTCCGGCGACGGTGAAGATTGGTGAGTTTTCGGAGTCTCGAATGTCTGCTCGTATTCTCATCATCGAAGACAACGCGATCAACGCGGAGCTGATGGCCTATCTGTTGACGGCCGCCGGCTTTGCGCCGATCACCGCGGCCGATGGCGAGGACGGCGTGCGCGCCGCGCGCGCCCACCAGCCCGACCTGATCGTGTGCGACATCGAGCTGCCGCTGCTGGACGGCTTCGGCGTCGTGCGCACGCTGCGCGCCGATCCCCTGTGCGCGGGTATTCCCATGCTCGCCTTGACCGGCTCCGCGGATGGCGACGCGCGCTTCCTCGATGCCGGTTTCGACGGCGTGATCCGCAAGCCGATCGCGCCGGAACATTTCGTCGACGAACTGCGCAGCTATCTGCCGGCGCAGCGCCCGCTGCCCGCTCCGCGCCGTACGATCCTTGTCGTCGACGACCATGTCCTGAACCGCGAATTCCTGCGCGCGCTGCTCGGCTACACCGGCCACCGCCTGCTGGAGGCGGGCAGCGGCGCGGAAGCGCTTGCCCTGCTCGAAAACGAGCATCCCGACCTCGTCATCGCCGACGTGCTCATGCCGGGAATGGACGGCTACGAATTCGTCGGCCACATGCGCGGCCTGCCCGGCATGGCGCAGCTGCCCGTCATCTTCTACACGGCCAGCGTGCACGAACGCGAGGCCGAGGAACTGGCGCAGCGCTGCGGCGTGCGCTGCGTGCTGCCCAAGCCGTCGGACCCGCAAGTGATCCTGCGCGCGGTGCAGGACGCGTTGGGCGAGGGCGCGGCGCAGCGCGCCTCGTCCGCCGCCGGCCAGGCGATGGGCGCCATCGACAGCACCATGGCCGCCATGCTGGATGAGGTGCAAAGCAGCAGCGCGGCCCTGTCCCGCATCGCGGCCCAGGCGCCGGTGCCGGAACCTGTGAACGGGCTGTCCTACATGACGGACCGCCTGACCGATTCGCTCTCCAGCCTGCAGGCGGTAAGCCTGCGCCTGACGTCCCTGATCGATCTCGGCATCGCCCTGGGCGAGGAGCGTGATGCCCAGGCCCTGGTGGACCTGGGCTGTCGCGTGGCGAAGGAAATCTGCGGCGCCCGCTACGCCGCGCTTGCCCTGCTGACGGAGGACGGGGCGGGCGTCGCCCATTTCGCCACCTGCGGCAACGGCGGCCAGGCAGCGGAAGTGATCGCCGCGCCGCGCGCCGGCATACTGGGCGAGCTGCTCGCATCCACCACACCGATCCGCCGCACCGGCCTGCCGGGCGGGCCGGACGCGCTCGGGCTGCCGGCCAGCCATCCGCCGGTGCACGCCTTCCTCGGGGTGCCGGTGGTGGCGCACCAGCGCATGCGCGGTTGGCTGTACCTGGTGGACCGGACGGACGCCACCGCATTCTCGGAGGTGGACGAGCGGGTCGCGGTCACGGTCGCGGCCCAGACGGCGGTCGCCTACGAGAACCTGCAGCTGTACGAGCAGATCCGCCGGCACCACGCCGACCTCACGGCCGACATCGCGGCCCGCCTGAAACTGGACGAGGAGCTGCGCCGCTTCCGCGCCGCGATGGATGCCAGCGGCGACGCGATCTTCCTGATCGACCGCACCGAGCACCGCTTCATCGATGTCAACGCCACCGCCTGCGCGCTGCTTGGCTACACGCGCGAGGAGTTCCTGGTGCAGGAGCTGGCCAGCCTGCAGACGCTGTACGACCGCGTGCTCGACGGCGACCCGACCGGCGCCGGCGCGGAGGTGGCGCTGCCGCGGCGCGACGGCGCCATGCTGGCAGCCGAGGTGCAGCGGCGCTCGCTGCGTTCCGGCGAGGACTGGATCATCGTCGCCGTCGCCCGCGATATCACGGAGCGCAAGGAAGCCGAGCAGCGCCTCCTGCAGCTTTCCCACTACGACACCCTGACCGGGCTGCCGAACCGCACCCAGTTCTACCACGCCCTCACGCGCGCGCTGGACCAGGCGCGCGAGCACGGCTGGGCGGTGGGCGTGCTGTTCCTCGACCTGGACCGCTTCAAGACCGTCAACGACACCCTCGGCCACAGCGCCGGCGACACGCTGCTGCAGCAGGTCGGCCAGCGCCTGGTCGACTGCCTGCGCGTGCGCGACACGGTGGGCCGCTTCGGCGGCGACGAATTTGCCGCCATCCTGATGCTGCCGGATGGCGCGCAGACGGCCATCTCGGTGGTGGACAAGATCCGCGACGTGATGCACAAGCCGTTCCGTCTCGGCGAATTCGAGATCACCACCACCGCTTCGATCGGCATCACGGTCTCGCCCAACGACGCCGCCGACGCGGCCACCCTGATCAAGTACGCCGACACCGCCATGTACCGCGCCAAGGAGGCCGGCAGCGATTCGTTCCGCTTCTTCACGGCGGAAATGAACGCGCAGTCGCTGGCCCGCCTCGACCTGGAAGGCGCGCTGCGGCGCGCGGTCGAGAACAACGAATTCATCCTGCACTACCAGCCCAAGATCGACCTGGCCTCGGGCCGCATCAGCGGGGCGGAAGCCCTGATCCGCTGGCAGCGCCCCGGCGTCGGATTGGTGTCGCCGGCCCTGTTCATTCCGGTGCTGGAGGACATGGGCCTGATCGCCCGCGTCGGTACCTGGGTGCTGGACGAAGCCTGCCGCAAGATCGCGGAGTGGAGCCGCTCCGGCGCCGGGCCGGTGCACCTGGCCGTCAACGTCGCCAGCGGCCAGTTCTTCGACAGCGAACTGGAACGCGAGGTGCTGGAAGCGATCCGCCGCCACGACATCGCGCCCGAGCTGCTCGAACTGGAACTGACCGAAGGCTCCCTCATGTCCAACGCCGAGGAGACGGTGACCGTGCTGCGCAACCTGAAGGCGCTCGGCGTGAAGATCGCCGTGGACGACTTCGGCACCGGCTATTCCAGCCTCGCCTACCTGCGCCGCTTCCCGATCGACAAGCTCAAGATCGACATCGCCTTCGTGCGCGAGGTGACCAGCAACCCGGACGACGCGGCCATCGTCCTGGCCATCATCAACATGGCGCACAGCCTGAAGCGCACCGTGGTGGCCGAGGGCGTGGAGACCGAAGCCCAGTTGGCCTACCTGCGCCGCCACGGCTGCGACGAGATCCAGGGCTTCTACTTCAGCCGACCGGTGCCGGCCGGGGAGTTCGAAGCCATGGTGCGCGAAGGCCGCACCTTGGATACGCCGGCCGAGGACGAGCAGGGCGACGAACAGACCCTGCTCATCGTCGACGACGACGCCTTCATGCTCGACGTCCTGTCCGACTTCCTGGCCCAGGACGGCTACCGTATCTTCACCGCCCAAAGCCCGTCCGAAGGCTTCGACATCCTGGCCCGGCACCGGGTCCAGGTCATCGTGTGCGACCAGTGCATGCCGGTCATGACCGGCACGGAGTTCATGGAGCGCGTGAAGAACCTCTGCCCGGACACCTTCCGTATAATGCTTTCAGCCTACGCCGACCTGACCCCGATCATGGCGGCCGTGAACCATGGCGCCGTCGACCGCTTCTACATGAAGCCGTGGAAGGGCGAGATCCTGCGCGAGAACATCCGCGAGGGCTTCCGCCTGCACGCGCACGCGCTGCACTGAACGCATTGAAAGGAAACGCATGCCTTACCTGGTCATCCGCCGCGAAGTCGGATGGGAGAGAAAGCCGACCACCTACCGCATCTTCGTCGACGACGAAGAGAAGGGCACGATCCAGCAGGGCCAGCAGGTGAAGGTGGAAGTGCAGCCCGGCCACCACGGCGTGCAGTTCCGCCTCGGCCGCCTGGCCTCGGAGACGCTGGAACTGATGGTGGTGCCGAACAAGGACGAATTGCTCGAATGCGGGCACGAGACGAAAGCCGTGCCCGCGTTCTTCGGGCGCCTGCTGGCGCCCAAGTCCTTCATCCGCGCCAAGCGGCGCGGAACGGGATTCGGTTCGAAGGAAGACTGAATCCGGCCTAGAAGTGCACGCCGCGCAGCAGCTGCTGCATGGCGATCTGCTCGCTCGACATCTGCGGAATCTTCTTGTCGCCGCCCTTGGCCGCGTCCGAGTCCGGGAACATGCGGAACGAGGTGTTGAGCACGATCTGCGCCACGCGCGGCATGATCGCGTGCAGGATCTGGCCGAACACGCCGACCCGGGTGGCGATGCGCACCGGCTTGTAGACGATGGCGTTGGCGATCAGGTCGGCCGCTTCCTCCGGCGTCAGGGTCGGCACGTTCTGGTAGATCTTGGTCGGCGCGATCATGGGCGTGCGCACCAGCGGCATGTTAATGGTGGTGAACTTGACGCCCACGTCGGACAGCTCGGAGGCCGCGCAGCGGGTCCACGCGTCCAGCGCCGCCTTGGAGGCCACATAGGCCGAGAAGCGCGGGGCGTTGGTCAGCACGCCGATGGAGGAGATGTTGATCACGTGGCCGCGGCGCTTCTCGATCATCTTCGGCAGCAGGCCCATGGTGGTGCGCAGGGCGCCGAAGTAGTTCAGCTGCATGGTGCGCTCGAAGTCGTGGAAGCGGTCGAACGAGGACTCGATCGCGCGCCGGATCGAGCGGCCCGCGTTGTTGATCAGGATGTCCACGCCGCCATAGTCGGCGACCAACTGCTGGACGAAACGGTCGGTGTCGGCCATGTCCGACAGGTCGGCCTGGTAGGTAATCAGTTCGAAGCCGCGCGCGGCGACTTCCTGCTTGGCCTCTTCCAGCTTGGCCAGATCACGGCCGCAGATGATCGTCGTGGCGCCGGCTTCCGCGATCTTGTGCGCGGCGGCCAGGCCGATGCCCGACGATCCGCCCGTGATCAGGACCACCTTTCCCGCGACCTGGCCCTTCAGGGTGCGGTCGATGAACAGGTCCGGGTCGAGGTTGCGCTCCCAGTAGTCCCACACCGGGGCGGCGTAGGATTCGAGCGGCGGGCAGGCGATCCCGCTGCCTTTGAGCGCGGCCTGCGTGTCGCGGCTGTCGAAGCGGGTCGGGTAATTGATGAACTGCATGATGTCCGGCGGCAGGCCGAGATCCTTCATGATCGCGTCGCGCAGTCGGCGCACCGGCGTCAGCGCCATCACGCCTTTTTTCACCGACTTGGGGATGAAGCCGAACAGCGCGGCGTTGATGCGGATGCTCATGGTGGGCGCGTGCGCGGCGCGGCAGAACACGTTGAGCACCTCGCCCACGCGCATCGGCTCGGGGTCGGTCAGGTGGAAGGCGCGGCGGTCCAGGCCGTCCTTGTGGGCGATGTGGTCCATGGCGCCGACCACGAAGTCCACCGGCACGATGTTGATCCGGCCGCCCTCGATGCCGATGGTCGGCATCCATGGCGGCAGCATCTGGCGGATGCGCTGGATCAGTTTGAAGAAGTAGTAGGGGCCGTCGATCTTGTCCATCTCGCCGGTGACCGAGTCGCCCACCACCAGGCCGGGGCGGTACACGCGCCAGGGCATCTTGGCCTCGTTGCGGACGATTTTTTCCGACTCGTGCTTGGTCGAGAAGTAGGGGTGGTCGAGGTTTTCGGCCTCGTCGAACATGTCCTCGCGGAAGATCCCCTCGAACATGCCGGCGGCGGCGATGGAGCTGACGTGATGGAAACGGCCGGCGCTGATCGCATTGGCGAAATCGACCGTGTTGCGCGTGCCCGTGATGTTCGCTTCGATCTGGGACTCGGCGTCCGCGCCCAGGTCGTACACGGCGGCGAGGTGGAAGAAGTGATCGATCTGCTTGGTCAGCTTCTTGGTGTCTTCCTTCGATACGCCCAGCTTGGGAGAGCGCAGGTCGCCGAACACGGGAATGGCGCGCGCCTTGGTCGTGCCCCAGTAGTCGAGCAGGGCGGGCAGCTTGTCGCGGCTCCCCTCGCGCATCAGGAAGTACACCACGCTGCCCTTGCGGGCCAGGAGCTTCTTCACCAGCCGTTTTCCGATGAACCCGGTGGCGCCAGTCACGAAATACTGCATACGCTTCCTCCCTAGTTATTCTGAAAAGTGTCGGATGACCCCCATCATTGCAGGCTGCTGGACAGTTGGCAAGCGGGTCGAGGTTAGAACCGGCTCTCTACGGTTTTAGAAAGCCTGCTCTAGACACCCCGTCTACAATGCTTGCGTAACCCAACCACCAAAGAGGTGTAACGAGATGGTCAAGAAACTGAAATCCCTGGCGAAAGCCGACGACAAGCAACTGGCCAGTGCCGTCCGCAATTCCGCCGCCCAGATCTGGCAGGCCGGCTTGGGCGCCTTTTCCAAGGCCCAGGAAGAAGGCGGCCGCGTGTTCACCAAACTGGTGAAAGAGGGCACCGAGCTGCAGAAGCGTACCCGCAGCCTGGCCGAAGACAAGGTCAACGAAGTGACCGGCACCGTCAGCAAGGTCGCCAGCGACGTGGGTCAGCAGGCCGCCGGCCAGTGGGACAAGCTCGAGCAGGTGTTCGAAGACCGCGTGGCGCGCGCCCTGTCCACCATCGGCGTGCCGACCCAGAAGGACATCCAGGACCTGACCCGCCGCGTCGAGGAGCTGTCCAAGGCCGTGTCCCAGCTGACCGGGAAGAAGGCCCCGGCCGCCAAGAAGGCCGCGCCGGCCGCCAAGCCCGCCGCCCGGAAGGCCGCCGCCAAGCCGGCTGCGAAACCGGCCGCCAAGGTCGCCGCCAAGAAGCCGGCCGCCAAGAAGCCGGCCGTCCGCAAGGCCGCGGCAGCGTAATTTGATCCAGGTCCGCGCGGTCCTCCGGCCGCTGCGGGCATCATCTTGCGTATGGCAGACAAGCGCACCCACCCCCGCATCGGCTTGGCCCTCGCTGGCGGCGGGCCGCTTGCCGCCGTTTACGAAATCGGCGCCCTCGCGGCGCTGGAAGAATCCATCGAAGGTTTCGACGCCAACCACGCGGATGTCTACGTCGGCATCAGCGCGGGCGGCATCGTCGCCGCGGCGCTCGCCAACGGCATCACCCCGCACCAGATGGTGCGCCTGTTCATCGAGAGCGATGTCGACGGCAGCAAGATCGACCCCGCCGACCTGTTCCGTCCCGAGATCCTGATGAAGCCCGCCTTCGGGGAGCTGACGCGCCGTTGCGCCAGCCTGCCCGGGCTGGTGGCAGAGGGCGCGCTCCACTACGTCAGCCGGCGCCGCAGCCTGGTCGCCTCCTTCGAGCGCCTCAAGGAAGCCTTTCCGACCGGGGTGTTCTCCGGCGAGGGCATCCACCGCTACCTGCGCCACATGTTCGAGCGGCCGGGCCGCAGCAACGACTTCCGGCGCTTGAAGCGCCGCCTGTACATCGTCGCCACCGACCTCGATAGCGGGGACGCGGTGCGCTTCGGCGGGCCGGGCTGGGACCAGGTGCCGATCTCGCTCGCCGTGCAGGCCAGCGCCGCCGTGCCGGGGCTCTATCCGCCGGTGGAGATCGAGGGCCGCCACTTCGTCGACGGCGCGCTGCGCAAGACCATGCATGCCTCCATCGCGCTGGAGCACGGCGTGGACGTGCTGTTCTGCGTGAACCCGATCGTGCCCTATAACGCGCGCCGGCCCGGCAAGCTGGCCGCCGGCGGCCTGCTCGACGTGCTGTCCCAGACCCTGCGCGCGACCCTGCATTCGCGCCTGGACGCGGCGATGGACCGCTATCACAAGACCCATCCGGACACCGAGATCTTCCTGTTCCAGCCGAACGAGGACGACGCGGAGCTGTTCTTCACGAATATCTTCAGCTACTCGAACCGGCGCCGCATGTGCGAGCAGGCCTACCAGAACACGCGCCTCATGCTCCTGAACCGGCGCGCCGAGCTGGCGCCGCGCCTGGAGCGCAACGGCCTGCGCCTGAAGGAGTCCGTCCTGCGCGACACCAGCCTGACGCTGGTTTCCGAAGTCCCGGAGCGCATGCCGCTGGCGCGCCTGCGCGAAACGCTGGACGACCTGGAACGCTATCTGAAGGTTGCGCGGTCCTGACGGTGACGGGGGCGGGGTTTTACGTTATTCTTGGGAGGATAACAACGAGACCGCCCAGCCATGCTCCAGAAAGCGCCCCGCCGAACCCGCGAACGGATCCTCGAACTGTCCCTGCGCCTGTTCAACGAATTCGGCGAGCCGAACATCACCACGACCGTGATCGCCGAAGAGATGAATATCTCGCCCGGCAACCTGTACTACCACTTCCGCAACAAGGACGACATCGTCAACTCGATCTTCACGCAGTTCGAGACCGAGATCGAACGCATCCTCACCGTGCCGGAAGGGCGGCGCTCCAACCTGGAGGACGTGTGGCTGTACCTGCACCTGATGTTCGAGCTGGTGTGGCGCTACCGTTTCTTCTACCGCGACCTGAACGATCTCCTGTCGCGCAACCGCAAGCTGGAGCTGCACTTCAAGGAGATCCTGAACCACAAGATCAAGGTGGCGCGCCAGCTCTGCTCGGACCTGCGCAGCGAGGGCTCGCTGGAGGCGAGCGACGCCGAGATCGCGGCGATGGCGACCAACATGGTGGTGGTGGCGACCTATTGGCTGTCCTACGAATACGTGCGCAATCCGCGCAAGTACACCGAGCAGCAGGCCATGTCGGACGCGCTCGCGCGCGGCTGCTACCAGGTGCTGTCCCAGGTGGGGCCCTACCTGCGCGGCGACACGCGCCTGCTGTTCCAGAAGCTGTCCGAGGAGTACCTGAAAAAACTCACTTAGAACGAAGGAGCAAGCTGATGGCCTGGACCAAATTCCCGTATGCGGATGAATTCTATGTGCACACCCCGGCGAGCCTGAAGAAGAACTGGGCGCGCCTGCACGTCGGCGATGCCGAGCCGTTCCCGAAGGACGAGGCGCTGGTGCAAGCCTGGATCGCCTTCCACGCGGGCGAGTTCGAAAAGGCCGTGAAACTGGGCCTGGAAGCCGGCGTGCCGGGCTACCCGGTGGCCAACAAGGCCGCCTGCATGTATGCCACCTACCTGGAAAAGAACGAGAAGAAGAAGCTCGCCCTGTTCGAGGAAGTGGCCGCGCGTTGCGAGGAGCAGCAGAAGACGGATCCGAACAACGCGGCCGGCTATTACTGGCACGCCTATTCGCTGGGCCGCTATGCCCAGGGCATCTCGGTGGTGAAAGCGCTGGCCCAGGGCATCGGCCAGAAGGTCAAGGCCAGCCTGGACAAGACGATCAAGCTCGCCCCCAAGCATGCGGACGCGCACATCGCGCTGGGCGCCTACCATGCGGAGATCGTCGACAAGGTCGGCTCCATGATCGCTGGCCTGACCTACGGCGCCAAGAAGGAAGAGGGCTACAAGCACTACAAGAAGGCGCTGGAGCTCAATCCGGATTCGGCGATCGGGCGCATCGAGTACGCGAACGCGCTGGTCATGCTCGAAGGCGAGAAGAAGATGAAGGAGGCCGTCAAGCTGTACGAGGAGGCGGCGGCCGTGCAGCCGTATGACGCCATGGAACGCCTGGACGTGGAAGCGGCCAAAGAGGAACTCGAGGACGAATGAAGTCGATTGCAGTGTATTGCGGCTCCGCGCACGGCGCGGCGCCGGTATATGCGGAAGGGGCCCGCGCCCTGGGGCGGGCGATGGCCGCGCAAGGGCTGGGCCTGGTCTACGGCGGCGGCAACGTCGGCCTGATGGGCGTGATCGCGGACGAAGTCATGCGCGGTGGCGGCACGGTGATCGGCGTGATCCCGCAGGCCTTGATGGACCGCGAGGTCGGGCACATGGGCCTGACCCGGCTGCACGTGGTCAAGGACATGCACGAGCGCAAAGCGATGATGGCCGACCTGGCCGACGGCTTTATCGCCATGCCGGGCGGGATGGGGACGCTGGAGGAGCTGTTCGAGATGCTGACCTGGTCGCAGCTCGGCATCCACCACAAGCCGATCGGCCTGTTGAACGTGGACGGCTACTACGACCGCCTGCTCGGCTTCGTCGCCCATATGCAGGAGCAGGGCTTCGTCAAGCCGCAGCATGCGGCCCTGATGATGGCCGAGTCCGGTCCGGATGCGCTGCTCGCGCGCCTGCGCGCGGCGGCCAGCCGCATGCCGGCCGGTCCCGACCACCCCGAGCTGCGCTAAAATCGTCATCCCCGCGGAGGCGGGGATCGAGGGCAGGGCGTTGACCACCAGCGCAGGCTGCTGTGGACGAGCGGCTCGCCATCGATTCCCGCCTCCGCGGGAATGACCGTCATTTTCCGGCCTTCTGCTCGGACGCGCCCGCCGGCCGCTGGGCTGCGGCGCGGTTGGCGGCCTGGCGGCTCTCGCCGCCTTTGCGGCCGATGTCGGCCATGTGCTCGCGGTTGCGGCTCACCACCTCGCCGCCTTTCTGTCCCGCGCGGCGCGCTTCCTCGGAATTGAACTCATGGGCGGTGCCCTTCTGGTGCGCGGCCTGGCCCCCCTTGCTGGCGATCTGGCGTTGCTGTTCCCGGTCCATTGCGGCGAAGCCGCGTTTGGCCGGCGCATGCTGGCTGTTGCCGCTGCTGGCGTGCTGCATGTTGCCTTTCTGCTGTTTGCTCGTCGTCATTTGGAGTCTCCTTGGTTGCGGTGATCAATGACCGGC
>DASRUW010000242.1:0-3777 GCA_035655255.1 Telluria sp.
TTCGTGGTCGGCGGCGTCGAGATCGAAGGCCAGACCTGGGAAGGCAACGACGTGCAGTACCCGTGGGAGGACAGCGCGCGCCGCCACCACCGCCACCGGCTGCAGATGCACGCGTTCTTCATCGACCGCACGCCGGTGACCAATGCGCAGTTCCGCGCCTTCCTCGACGCCAGCGGCTGGCGTCCGCGCGACCCGCACAACTTCCTGCGCCACTGGCGCGACGGCGCGCCGCCGCCGGGCTGGGAGCACAAGCCGGTGACCTGGGTCGCGATCGAGGACGCACGCGCCTACGCGGCCTGGGCCGGCAAGCGCCTGCCGCACGAATGGGAATGGCAGTACGCCGCGCAGGGCTACGACGGCCGCCGCTATCCGTGGGGCAACGACTGGGACGCGGCGATGGTGCCCGCCGTCAACCGCGGCCGCACGCTGACCGCACCGGCCGATGTCGACGCGCACCCGGCCGCGGCCAGCCCGTTCGGCCTGCTCGACCTGGTCGGCAACGTCTGGCAATGGACCGACGAATACGCCGACGAGCACACCCGCGCCGCGATCCTGCGCGGCGGCAGCAGCTACCAGCCGCAGACCTCGCACTGGTATTTCCCGCAGGCCTACCGGCTCGACCAGCACGGCAAGTACCTGCTGATGGCGCCGTGCAAGGACCGCTCCGGCAGCGTCGGCTTCCGCTGCGTGGTGGACACCGCGTGACGACCGCTCCCGCGCCCGCCGTCGCCTTGCGCTGGCTGCTGCTCGCCGCCTGCGCGATGCTGGTGGCCGGTTGCCATCGCGTCGCGCCGAAGAAGATCGTGCTGATCGGCGGGACCCCGAGCGAGGGCCCCGCACGCCACGACTACGGCAACGGCATCCGTCTGCTCGCCGGGTTCCTGCAGGCCACGCCCACGGCGCAGCGCGGCGAGATCGCCGTCGCCAGCTACCCCGACGGCTGGCCGGCCGACCCCCGCGCCTTCGACGGCGCCGCGGCGGTGGTGCTGTACTTCGACGGCGACGCGAAACACCCGTTGCGCGATGCCGCGCACCGGCAGCAGTTCGCGGCGCTGATGGCGCGCGGCGTCGGCTTGGTCGCGCTGCACCAGGCCACTACCGTGCCCGCCAATGACGACGTCATCGGCCTGCAGCGCTGGCTCGGCGGCGCGCGCTTCGGCATGGCCGACCGCAGCACCGAGACCGCGCTGCTGCAGCCGGCGACACCGGCGCACCCGGTCGCCCGCGGCGTGCAGACGTTCGCCTACCGCGACGAGTTCTACCCGACGATCCGCTTCGCCGCGTCCGGGCGCATCACGCCGATCCTCACCGCCA
This sequence comes from Telluria sp., assembly GCA_035655255.1. GTDB lineage: Bacteria > Pseudomonadota > Gammaproteobacteria > Burkholderiales > Burkholderiaceae_D > Telluria. The sequence continues at coordinate 1,315 of DASRUW010000242.1, forward strand.
CGCTGCACGTGCAGTACCGCGACGGCCAATCCGTGGTCGAGGACCGGCCCGAGCTGACCACCGTGGCCTGGGCCTACGAGCGCCCGGGCGGCGGGCGCTCCTTCGGCTTCAGCGGCGCCCACTACCTGGTGGCGCTGGACCAGCCGATGCTGCGGCGCACGCTGCTCAACGCGATGCTGTGGAGCGCCGGCCTGGACGTGCCACCCGAGGGTGCGAACGGCGGCGCGGCCGACGCCGCCACGCGCATCGCCGAACGCGAGCTGCGCGAGCGGCCGGAGCGCCGGACGGAGCGCCGCGCGGCCGCGGACGCACCGACGTTTCACCGCGACCGGCAACGCACCGGCTGGAGCCCCGACGAAACCGTGCTGACCCCGGCCAGCGTCGCCGGCCCGTCGTTCGGGCTGCTGTGGGAATCGCCGCCACTGGACACGGTCGACGGCCAGCCGCCGCGGCTGTACGCCTCGCCGCTGTACGTGGACCGCGTCGCGATCAGCGCCGGCGAGCACCAGGGCGGCGCCTTCGCGGTGGCGTTCGCGGCCAGCAGCAACGGCTACGTCTACGCCATCAACACCGAGCAAACCGGCGACGTCGCCGCCGGTCGCATCCTCTGGCGCACGCGCCTGGCCGCACCATGCCGCCTGCAGCCCCAGCCGCTGGACGCCGTGCCGACCGGCGTGTTGAGCACGCCGGTCATCGACGTCGCCCGCGGCCGGCTCTACGTCGCCAGCTGCGATCCGCAGCACGGCTGGCAGGCCTACGCGCTGGGCCTCGGCAGCGGCGCGATCCTGCCCGGCTGGCCGGTGCGGCTGGACGAAGCGCGCCTCAACGCCGTCAACCGCAACGCCGGCCCGCGCCTGCTGCCGCCGACGCGGCGTTTCGACTTCCGCGTGCAGCGCGGCGCGCTGAACCTCAGCCCCGACGGTTCGCGCCTGTACGTGGTGTTCGGCGAAACCGAAACCGGCTGGCTGGCGTCGGTGGACACCGTGCACGCGAAACTCGACAGCGCCTTCGCCGCGGTGGCGATGCCGCATCGCGGCAGCGGCGGCATCTGGGGCGCGGGCGGCCCCGCGGTCGATGCCGACGGCCACGTCTATGTGGTGACCGGCAGCGGCTACGACGGCTTCGCCGACCAGGCGCACGACTGGACGCAATCGGTGCTGAAGCTGTCCGACCGTGCGCCGCGCGGCCTGCGCCTGGAAGGCACCTACACGCCGTTCAACTACTGCGTGACGGCGAAGACGGACATCGACCTGGGTTCGGGCGGCGCCATCCTGCTGCCTGCCCTCGACAGCGCCGCTACCACGACGCCGCAACTGCTGGTCGTGGGCGGCAAACAGGGCAACGCCTACCTGCTCGACCGGTCGCGCCTGCCGGGGCGGCTCGACCGCCGTCCGCCGTGCAGCGAGGACGCCGCCGGCGACGCTTCGCTGCTTTCCCCGCAGCGCCAGCCGCCGTTCGCCGGGCGCGGTCCGCTGAACGTGTTCGGCCCGTACTCGGACAAGGACGCGTCGATGGATCTCGCGCGCGCCCGCTCGGTGCCGGCCGCGTTCCGCGGCGCCGACGGCACCGTGCACGTCTACATGACCGGTAACACGCGCCTGCGCGAGGGTTCGCCGATCGGCGTGCCGCCGTCGCTGGTGCGGCTCGACGTGGCGACGGCGCCGGGCGAGCCTGCCTGGCTGCGCATCGGCCGCACGCAGGACAGCGTGGTGTTCGGCAACCCCGGCTCGCCGGTGGTCAGCAGCCACGGCGCGCAGGATGCCATCGTCTGGGTGCTCGACGAAAACGCGAAGCGCTCGGCGCTGCTGACCGGCGCCGATGCGCCGTCGCCGGTGCTGTACGCCTTCGACGCCGACAGCCTGCGCCTGCTGTGGAAGAGCGCGCCGGGCACGCTGTTCACCAGCGGCAAGTACAACGAACCGCTGATCGCGCGCGGCCAGGTGCTGGTGGGCACCGACCGCATCCAGGCGTTCGGACTGGGCGCCCGCCAGCTCTCCCACACGCGCGGCGAGGCGGGGAAAACCGCGCCGGTCGCCGCGCCTGTGAGCGCCGCACCAACAACGGGGCTCGACGGCCGCGCGATCTACCGGCAGCGCTGCGCGATATGCCACGACCACCCGCAAGGCAACATTCCGCCGCGCGCCCGGATCGCTTCACGCCCGCGCGCCGAAGTCATCGAGGCGCTGACCCACGGGGTGATGCGCCCCCATGCCGCCGGCCTCAGCGCACAGGACATCGAGGCCGTCGCCGGAGCACTCAAGCCATGACACCCATGACCCCCCAACTGGGCGGCCTGCTCGGCGAGGCGCTGGCCGCCAACCTGCGCGGCCGGCTCGCGCATTTCATCGTCGACGAACACAGCCCGGCGATCGCGCTGTTCGCGCCGCAGCGGCGCCACGAAAACCGCGAGGGCGACTGGTACGGCGAGCACGCCGGCAAGTGGCTGGTGGCCGCGGCGAAGGC
>DASRUW010000243.1:0-7542 GCA_035655255.1 Telluria sp.
GAAATCGGCAAGAACGTGGGCGACGATCTGCGCGAAGGCAAGCCGACCCTGCCCTTGATCTACCTGATGGAGCACGGCACGCAGGAGCAGCGCGCGCTGGTGCGCAGCTGCATCGAGAACGGCGACGAGCAGCATTTCGACGCCGTGCTCTCGGCCATCACCAACAGCGGCGCGCTGGCCTACACGCGCGAGCGGGCGCAGGTGGCCGCGCAGCGCGCGCTGGACGCCATCGCCGGCCTGCCGGAGAACCGCTACAAGGAAGCACTAGTCCAATTGTGCAAGTTTGCTGTTGACCGAAACCACTAACGCTGATAATATAGCGGACTCGTTGCACTACACCGTCGGGGTGTAGCTTAGCCCGGTAGAGCGCTACGTTCGGGACGTAGAGGCCGGAGGTTCGAATCCTCTCACCCCGACCACTTCTTCGTGTAGTGGACCATGATCGAGCCCCAGCATGCTGGGGCTTTTTCTTTGCCCGGGCAGCGCGCGTGCGCCGCCGCGCAGCAGGCCGTTGAACGCATCGATCGTCACGGCTGGGCTGAACAGGAAGCCCTGGAAGATCGCGCAGCCGTGCTCCTCGAGGAAGGTCTTCTGCTCCTCCGTTTCCACGCCCTCCGCGATCACTTCCAGGCCGAGGCTGTGCGCCAGTCCCACGATCGCCTGGATGATGTTCAGGTCGGGCGCGTCCGCCGCGATCTTGTGCACGAACGCCTGGTCGATCTTGAGCTGGTCCAGGGGCAGTTCCGTCAGGCGCGACAGCGACGAATACCCGGTGCCGAAATCGTCGATCGAAAAGCCCACGCCGAGCGCGCGCAGGGACGCCATCTTGGCGCGCGCGTCGCCAAGGTTCAGCAGCACGCTTTCCGTGATTTCCAGCTTGAGCATGGCCGGATCGATCTGGTGGCGCTGGACGATCTGGGTCACCCGCTCCACGAAGTCGGTCTGCAGGAACTGGCGCGCGCTGGCGTTGACGGACAAGGTCAGGTGCGCGGCGCAGGGATCGTCCTGCCATGCCTTGAGCTGGAGGCAGGCCGCCTCCAGGACCCAGTAGCCGATCGTCAGGATCAGGTCGGTTTCCTCGGCCAGCGGAATGAAGTCGGCCGGCGGCACGAAGCCGCGTTCGGCATGATGCCAGCGCAACAGCACTTCGGCGCCCACGATCGCGCCGGTCCGCACGACCTGGGGCTGGAAGAAGATCTGCAGCTCGTTGCATTTCACGGCGAAGTCGATGTCGCGCTCCATGGCGACGTGGAACAGCAAGGCCGTCTGCATGCTCGGATCGAAGAACCGCAGGGAGTTGCGCCCGCCCTTCTTGGCCTGGTACATGGCCAGGTCGGCGTGCTGCAGCAGGTCGGGCATGCTCTCCGCGCCGGTGAACATCTTGATGCCGATGCTGGCGGTGCAGCGAAATTCCTGGTTGATCAGCTGGTAGGGCAAGGCCAGCGCCATCAGGACCTTTTCGGCGACGACGCGCGCTTCCGCCGCCGCGACAGCCTCACCGGCAGGCAAAGCTTCCAGCAGGACCACGAACTCGTCGCCGCCCAGGCGCGCCACGGTGTCGCTCTCGCGCACGGCATGGGCCAGCCGCCGCGCGGTCTCGACCAGGAGCTGGTCGCCCACATCGTGGCCGCAGGTATCGTTGATGCTCTTGAAGTTGTCCAGGTCGATGAACAGCAGGGCGCCGTGCGCACCCGTCCGGGCATCGATGCTGAGCACGTGATGCAGCTGTTCCTGCAGGAACCGGCGGTTGGGCAGGTCGGTCAGGGTATCGTACAGGGCGAGCCGGACCAGCTCGGCACGGCTGGCCATGTTGCTGGTGATGTCGAAAAACATGACCACCAGATGGATCGGCGCTTCCCCGTGGTCGGCGATGGCGGTCATCTCCATCCACAAGGACGCGGCAGTCCCATCCTTGTAGCGGCCGACGATCTCGCCGCGCCAGTGCCCGCCCTTGCTCAGCACCGCGGCGGCCCGTTCCGCCAGCGGATCCTTGCCCGCGACGGCAAGAAAGGACAGATCCCTACCCTTGACCTCGTCCGCCGCGTAGCCGGTCAGTTCCCGGAAGCCCTGGTTGACCTGCAAGATGCGGCCACGCGGATCGGTGATGCAGATGCCGGCGGACGATTCGAAAGCGATCGCGGCGATGCGGTCGCGCTCCCGGATGCGCTTTTGCATGCTCATGTCGAACAGCACCAGGCGCAGTCCCGCCGGCGTGGGCGACAGTCGGCTCACGTTGGCGGACACGGCGCGCAAGGCGCCGCTGCGATCCATGAGCTCCAGTTCGAGGTTGTCGATCCCCTGCGCACCGGTCCGCGTCGCCTGCGCGAACGCCCGCCGGCTCGCTTCGGTCAGAAAATCGGTGAAGCGCTTCTTGCCGATGAGCTCTTCCCGGGTGCAGCCCAGCCAGTTGAGTTCGACCTCGGAGATGCTCAGAAAAGTGCCGTCGGGCGCCATGCTGTGGCTGGCAAATGGCACCTGGGCAAACAGACCGTCCATGTTGGCTTGCAGCGCAGACAGCCGCGACTCGATGGTCTTCTCAGCGCCGGCCGGATCAATCGCTCGCATCTGTCGAACCTCCTTGCGCGCCGGTTTGGGTGCACCCAAGCCGCGTTCGTGCTGGTTTCAACGGGGCGGCTTCTGCCTGCTCAGCGTGTGCGCCGCCTCGGCCGCCTCGTTGGCCAACTGGGCGGCCGAGGCGGCGGCGGCGGTCGCACGCGCCGTCGCTTGCGCGGCCTCGGCCGCCGCCTGCGACGCCATTTCTTCCGCCTGGGCGGCGGCGGAGGTAGCCGCCGCTGAGGCCGCGGCCGATGCCGCCGCAGCCGCTTCGGCCGCCGCCAGGGCTGCCAATCCGGCCGCCTCGGCGGCCAGGTAAGTCGCTTCGATCACGGGCGCCGCGGCGGCCAGTTTGGCCGCCTCCGCCGCATTCTTGCAGGCCAGGGCCGCCTTTTCGGCCGCGTTCGCCGAGCGCAACGCGGCGTCGAGCGAATGCGTGGTCAGGGCCTTGAGCGAGTGAAGGGTTTCGGCGTAGCGCTTGTTGACCACAAGGTAGCCGGAACGCAAGGCTTCAAAGTCGCTTTCCAGACTGGCCAGTTTGTCGAAGATCTTTTTTTCAGCATCCGGGGTCATCAAATCTTCTCGTGAACGGCAAATCCGCCGGTCTTGACAAGATAACACAATCGATCCTCCGTCCCAATATCAATCGTCGCGGGGGAGCGCGCAGCCACACGCCAGCTCACACGACTCAGGGCAGCGGTGCGCGCAGCATGCCGACTCCCGGCAGCAATCCATACACATAGCCGTTGCACACCGCCAGTCCATTGGCCCGGAAAAGCAGCCAGTTGTTGTGCTGGTTGGCGAACTCCGGCGTGGATGTCACGCCGTCCGGTCCGATCATGCGCAGGCGGCCCTGCCCGCTCAGGAACAGGCGGTCGTTTTCATCGATCGCCAGCGAGGCCGGGCCGGAGGCATCGAAGCGGGCCGTGCCGGGCGGACCGTCGACATAGCCGTCGCGGTCGCGCGTCCCCGCAAACGGCTGTGCCTTGCCGTCCGCGCCGATGCGGTGCACCTGAAGCGTCGCGCGCTCGAAGAAATAGAAGCGGCCCTGACTGTCGAAGGCGGCAGCCTCCGGATAGATGTGATCGGTGCCCAGGTCGGCGGCGCTCACGCGCAGCTGCAAGCCGCCATCGGCGGCATACAGCCTCACCTCCCCCTGTTCCGGCAGGGTCAAGCCGACCCGTCCATCGGCCGCGACGTCGAGCTGGGCGTCGGCCGCGTTGCCGTCGACCGCGAACATGTCGCGCACCACCCCGTCCGCCGTGGCGGCGCGGATCAGTGCATGGCCGGCATCGAGCATGTCGACGAACCAGATCAGCCCATCCTTGCCGGCCACGGCGCTCTGTGGCGTGCCCTTGCCGGCGACGAACAACGGCGGCGCCTTCAGCTGGCCAGGGGTGGTCACGCGCACGAGCGCGCGCGTGGACGCATCCGCGTACACCAGGCTCGCGCCCGCGCCCACCGCCATTTGCGTGGCCGCCGGCGTCCGCACGACGTCGGGCAGGAAGCCAAAGGCCGGATACACAATCGTGTTGAGCTGCATGTACGAGTTCGCGTCCGCGAACCCGAACAAGGGTCGGACGCTGTCGACCACCGCCCTGATGCTGCCATCGAGCGCAATGGTGTTGATCCGGCCGCTGTCGTAGAAGTAGGCGAGACCGTCTTCGCCGACCGCGATATGCGCCGGCGCCGTCACCGCGGGGGCGCTTGCCAGGCGGGCGGCGTGCCCGTCCCGTACCTGCCAGATGCTGTCGGCACTGGTCAGGAGCAGGACACCGGCATCGTCCAGCCACGCCAGCGAATCAATCATGCCCGGCAGGCTGCGGTCCGGCATATCCGACACCAGGACCACCGTGCTCACGCTGCCGTCCGCGGCCACGCGGCGCAGCACGTCGGGGCGGTCCTCCGCCACCCACAGGCTCTTGTCGCGCGCCACCGCCAGCGCGCCCGGTCGCAGCAGGCGGGCTTGTCCGGCCGGACCATCCCTGGGAACGATCTCGGCGTGACGGGCGCACTGGTCTTCCGGCACGCCGGCCACCACCGGATTGCCGTTCCTGTCATCGAACGCGCGTACCACGCCATTGCAGGTGTCGCTGAAGACGACATAACCGCCGCGCGACTTGGCAAACGCCGAGCGTACGGAAAAGTGGAAGCGGTTGGGTCCGTAGCCCGGCATCATCCGCTGGCCGTAGATCGGTGCGAAGTACTCCGCGTTGATGTTCAGACCCCAGATGGCGTTGCTGTCCGCATCGATGGTGTACCCGATCCAGCCGGACGTCGTAAAGCTGATCATCTGCTTGGGAAATGCGGGCCCGAGATTGTCGGCCGCGTAGCACTGCAGCTCAGGCACATCCGTACCGACCTTGCCGCGCATCCAGGCGCCGAAGCAGGACAGGAAATTCGACGGGGCCAGGCTCAGGACGAAGTCGCTGCCCTTCTCCAGCGGCGTGGGAAAGGAAAAGCTGCCATCCTGCTTGACCTCCACGGTCTCCGTGCCGTCTGAAATCTGCAGACTGCCTGCGCCCACCCCGCTGACGGTTCCCTGCAGGGTCACTGCGGTTACCACCGGCGGGGGAGCGGCCGGACGCGTACCGCCGCCACCGCCGCCGCACCCGGCCAGCGTTGCCGCCAATACCCAGGTCAGTCCGCGCATATGTATCTCATGCCAAGTTTGTCAGACTGACATTCTAGCGGGTTATCTTGCCGGCAGCAGCCAGCGCCACGTGGCAGCGGTGGCCAGGACCATCAGGGCGAAGACGGCGAGCACCATCGGCGGGGTGCCCAGGATGGGCGGAGCGTCCCACCGGCCCTGCAGCAGCAACGAATTCAGGAACTTGATCTTGTACGCGTAGACGGCGAGCATCGGCAGCACGCACAGGCCGGCGACGATCCAGCCGCGGTGGCGGTTGGCCAGCGCGCGCCAGGCGTAAAACACCGGCAGGCCGCAGGCAACCAGGGTGAGCGCGATCGCGCCCGCGCGGCCCAGGCCGGGATTGTCCAGCCAGTAGGTGAGGAAGGTCTTCTCGTCGCCGCCGCCCACGAGCGCGGTGAACACGCGCGCAAACGGCAACGGCGCAAACACGAGGGCCAGGCCGACGGCACGGTGCGCGACCTGGGCGCCCCGCCAGAGCAGCCACACGCCCAGCCACATCACGGCATAGCTGAACAGGGGCCCGGCCACGGAGGCGGCCCAAGGCACGGGGCTGGGATGATCGGCGCAGGCCTGCCAGACGTTGAAGTCGCGCGGTCCGTAGCAGCCCGCCAGCAGGCGTCCGGTCGTGATGTGCGCCTGCTCGTGCAATTCGCTGACCACGCCATTCAGGGCCAGGAAGGCCAGCGCGTACTTCCATCCGAACTTGAGTTCCATGACTGCTCCGCGTGAATATTGACGCGAAGCATTGTAATTCACCCGGCGTGGGACATCGTCCGCCGCAAATTCGCGTCGATGCGCTCCTGGCAGGTGGAGCAGGTCTGGGCGGTGGGCTCCGCGCGCAGGCGGTCCGGCTGGATGTAGCCGCCGCATTCGGTGCACACGCCCACCACGCCGTAGTCGATCCGCTTGAGCGCTTCGTCGACGGCGTTCAGCTCGCGGAAGCAGCATTCGACCAGGGGCACGTCGAGGTCGGACAGCAGATCCGGATTGAGCGGCGTGTCGCCCGCCGCGAAGTGTTCGTACAGCAGGCGCCGTTCGTCCGCCTCCCGCCCGAGAAACTGCTGGTCGATGGCGCGCAGCAAGCTTTCGCGCGCGCCGCGCAGCTGGTTTTCGAGTTCCACGACGTCGGACGAGGTGAGCTTGCCCATGATGGCCTTCCGCGATGTCAACCGGTTTGGTCCAGTGTCGTGCGCACGCCTGACCCTGTCTTTGATAGAGATCAAACACTACACCCTGAGCGGCAGGCGCAGGTGCACGATATCTTCCTCCGGCACCTGCTCCGTCGCGAAGCCCAGGCTTTTCACGAGGCGCAGCACGCGCGTGTTCTGCGGCAGCGCGTCGCCGACGATTTCCGCCGTCCCGCGCGCGCGGCAGTAGGCGATGATGTGCTCCATCAGCACGCGGCCCAGGCCCATGCCCTTGAGGTCCGAGCGCACCGTCACGGCGAATTCGGCGCGCACGTTGTCCGGGTCGGACACGGCGCGCACCACGCCCAGGGTCTCCGGTTCGCCGTCCGGTCCCGGGCGGGTCGCGATCAGGGCCATCTCGCGGTCGTAGTCGATCTGGGTGAAGCGCGCCAGCTGCTGGGGCGACAGCTCGCGCATGCGCACGAACATGCGGTAACGCACGTCCTCCTCGGTCAGGGACTCGAAGAAGCGCACATGGGCGGGGCCGTCCTCGGGGCGGATCGGGCGCAGGGTGATGCGCTCGCCGCCCCACTCCAGGGTTTCCTCCAGCTCCTCGGGATAGGGACGGATGGCCAGGCGGTCCGCATTGGCGGGCGCCGCGACCCGGATGCGGGCGTCGAGCGCCAGCACGCCGTCGGCGTCGGCCAGCAGCGGATTGATATCGAGTTCGGCGACCTCCGGCAGCTCGGCCACCAGCTGGCTGACCTGCACCAGCGTGTGCTGGATCGCCTTCAGGTCCGCGGCCGGGCAATCGCGATAGCCGGCCAGCAGGCGCGCCACGCGCGTGTGCGCCACCATGTCCTGCGCCAGCACCATGTTCAGGGGCGGCAGGCCGATGGTGCGGTCGGCCATCACTTCCACCGCCACCCCGCCCTGCCCGAACAGGATCACGGGTCCGAACACGGGATCGGTGGCCGCGCCCACGATCAGTTCGTGCGCGCGCGGGCGGCGCACCATCGGCTGCAGGAAGAAGCCGTCCAGGCGCGCATCCGGCTTCAGCGCGGCCAGCCGCTCGCGCATGCGCGCGCAGGCGGCGCGCACGGCCGCGGGCGAATCGAGATCGAGGGCGACGCCGCCGACGTCCGACTTGTGCGACACATCCGGCGACGCGATCTTGGCCACCACGGGGAAACCGAGGCCCGCGCTCGC
>DASRUW010000244.1:0-20688 GCA_035655255.1 Telluria sp.
ACTCCGGCAGCGCCAACCTGCTGCCGCATACCCGAACCATCCTGCAGGAACTGGGCAAGGAGCTCAACGGCGTCGCCAACCGGCAGGGCCAGACCCAGACGACGGTCGCAATGACCATCACGACAAGCAGGAAGAGGGAACGCAGGAACAGGCTGGCGTTACGCAAACGGGTCTCCCGGGGAAATCAGATTGGAATATGGGCCGCGGCGGCGCTTACCTTGAGCAGCGCGGTGACCATCGCCGCCAGGTCGGGGAACACCTGGGTGCCGGGCGGCAGGCCGCCAGTCTCCCAGGTCTTCTGACCTTTGCCGGTCAGGACCAGGTAGGGCGCGCAGCCGGCGATGAAGCCGGCCTGCAGGTCGCGCAGCGAGTCGCCGACTGTGGGCACGCCCTTGAGACTGATCTTGAAGCGCTTCGAGATCTCCTCGAACATGCCGGGCTTGGGCTTGCGGCAGTCGCAGTTGTCCACGGCGGCGTGCGGGCAGAAGAAGATGGCGTCGACGGCGGCGCCGACCTGCTGCGCGCTGGTGTGCAGCTTCTGGTGGATGGCGTTGAGGGTGGCGATGTCGAACAGTTCGCGCGCGATGCCGGACTGGTTCGAGGCGATCACCACCCGGTAGCCGGCCTGGTTGAGGCGGGCGATCGCTTCCAGCGAGCCGGGAATGGGAATCCACTCCGCCGGAGACTTGATGAACTCCGGCGAGTCGTGGTTGATGACCCCATCGCGGTCGAGGATGATCAGCTTCATGTCAGGCAGCGAGCTTGGAGATGTCGGCCACGCGGTTCATCATGCCGTGCAGGGACGCCAGCAGGGCCAGGCGGTTGTTGCGCAGCGCCAGGTCGTCGGCCATCACCATCACGTCGTTGAAGAAGGCGTCCACCGCGTCGCGCAGCTGGGCCAGGGTCTTGAGCGTGCCGGTGAAGTCGGCGCGGGCGAAAGCCGCTTCCACTTCCGGGCGCACGCGCTCGATCTGCGCGGCCAGGGCCTGTTCGGCCGCGTCCTGCAGCAGTTCCGCCTTGGGCGCGCCGGCCGGGGCCTCGGTCTTCTTGAGGATGTTGGTGATGCGCTTGTTGGCTGCGGCCAGCGAGGCCGATTCCGGCAGCGCGGCGAAGGCCTGCACGGCCTCCAGGCGCTGCACGATGTCGTCCAGCCGGTCCGGGTTCATGGCCAGCACCGCTTCCACTTCGTTCGGCGCGAAGCCGCGCTCGCGCAGGATGCCGCGCAGGCGGTCGACGATGAAGGCGGTGACTTCGGCGGTCGGGTCCTTGAAGGCGCCGTGGCCGGCGAAGGTGGCGGCGGCGTCGGCCAGCAGCTCGGAGATGGCCAGCGGCAGGCGCTTTTCCAGGATCATGCGCAGCACGCCCAGGGCGTGGCGGCGCAGCGCGAACGGGTCCTTGTCGCCGGTGGGCTGCAGGCCGATCGACCAGATGCCGACCAGGGTCTCCAGCTTGTCGGCCAGGGCCACGGCGGTGCCGGTGTTGGTCGTCGGCAGGGCGTCGCCGGCGAAGCGCGGCTGGTAGTGCTCGGAGGCGGCCATCGCCACTTCCTCGGATTCGCCGTCGTGGCGGGCGTAGTAGGTGCCCATGATGCCCTGCAGCTCGGGGAACTCGCCGACCATGTCGGTCAGCAGGTCGGCCTTGGCCAGCATGGCGCCGCGCTTGGCCAGCGCGCTGTCGTAGCCGAGACGGGCGGCGATCTTCTCGGCCAGCGCCATCAGGCGGTCGGTGCGTTCGGCCTGGGTGCCAAGCTTGTTGTGGTAGACCACGTTGGACAGGTGCAGCAGGCGCGATTCCAGCGTCTTCTTCTTGTCCTGCTCGAAGAAGAACTTGGCGTCGGACAGGCGCGGGCGCACCACGCGCTCGTTGCCGCCGATGATGTGGCGCGGATCGTCCGTTTCCAGGTTCGAGACGATCAGGAAGCGCGAACGCAGCTTGCCGCCGGCGTCGGTCAGGGCGAAATACTTCTGGTTGGTCTGCATCGTCAGGATCAGGCATTCCTGCGGCACGGACAGGTACTGCTCCTCGAAGCGGCATTCGTACACGACCGGCCATTCGACCAGGGCGGTGACTTCGTCGAGCAGGGCTTCCGGCATCAGGGCCTGGTCGGCGCCGGCCTTGGCCAGCAGGGCGGCGCGGATCTTCTCCTTGCGCGCTTCCACATTCGGGATCACCTTGCCTTCGGCTTCCAGCGTCGCCGCGTACTGGTCGGCGTGGGCGATCCTGATCGCGCCGCCGTGCGACAGGAAGCGGTGGCCGGCGGTCTCGCGGCCGGCGGCCAGGCCCAGCACGCCGATCGGCACCACAGTCTCGCCGTGCAGCGCGACCAGCTTGTGCGCGGGGCGCACGAATTGGACGGTGGCGCCGTCCGGGCGCTGGTAGCTCATGACCTTCGGGATCGGCAGCTTGGCCAGCGTCTCTTCCAGCACCGGCTGCAGGCCTGCTGCGAGCGCGCTGCCGGCGGCGGTGTAGTTGAGGAAGAAGCTCTCGGCCTTGCCGTCGGGGGCGCGTTCGAGCTGGTCGACCGACAGGTCGGGGCGGCCGAGGGCGGCCAGCTTCTTGGCCAGCGGCGCGGTCGGCTTGCCGTCGGCGTCGAGGGCGACCGAGACCGGCAGCACCTTCTCGCGCACCGGCTTGTCGGGCGAGGTGGCGCGCACCTTGGTGATGGAAACGGCCAGGCGGCGCGGGGTGGCGTAGGGCGTGGCGACGCTGTCGTCTTCGAGGAAGTCGCGCGCCTTCAGGCCGCTGACGATGCCGTTGGCGAAGGCCGCGCCGAGCTTGGCCAGCGCCTTGGGCGGCAGTTCTTCGGTGAACAGTTCAACGAGGAGGGTGTGATTCATGATTCGTAGTCTTCGGTGTCAGGCGGCGGCCGGCGGCAGCATCGGGAAGCCGAGCTTCTCGCGCGAGTCGTAGTAGGCCTGCGCGACCAGGCGCGAGAGGGTGCGCACGCGGCCGATGTAGGCGGCGCGCTCGGTGACGGAGATGGCGCCGCGCGCGTCCAGCATGTTGAAGCTGTGCGAGGCCTTCATGATCTGCTCGTAGGCAGGCAGGGTCAGTTCCAGCTCGATCAGGCGCTTGGCTTCGGACTCGTGGTTCGCGAACTGGGCGAACAGCAGCTCCGTGTTGGCGTGCTCGAAGTTGTAGGTGGACTGCTCGACCTCGTTCTGGTGGAACACGTCGCCGTATTTGAGGGTCTTCCTGACGCCGTTCTCTTCCCACTCGGTCCAGACCAGGTCGTAGACGTTCTCCACGCCCTGCAGATACATGGCCAGGCGCTCCAGGCCATAGGTGATCTCGCCCAGCACCGGCTTGCAATCGAGGCCGCCGACCTGCTGGAAGTAGGTGAACTGCGTCACCTCCATCCCGTTCAGCCACACTTCCCAGCCCAGCCCCCACGCGCCCAGGGTCGGCGACTCCCAGTCGTCCTCCACGAAGCGCACGTCGTTCTGCTTCAGGTCGAGGCCGAGCGCTTCCAGCGAGCCGAGATACAGGTCGAGGATGTTTTCCGGCGCCGGCTTCAGGACCACCTGGTACTGGTAGTAGTGCTGCAGTCGGTTCGGATTCTCGCCGTAGCGGCCATCCTTGGGGCGGCGCGAAGGCTGCACGTAGGCGGCGCGCCAGGGCTCGGGGCCGATCGCGCGCAGGAAGGTGCCGGTGTGGAAGGTGCCGGCGCCGACTTCCATGTCGTACGGCTGGAGCAGGGCGCAACCGTGCTTGTCCCAGTAGGACTGCAGCGTCAGGATGATTTGTTGAAAAGTGAGCATCGGTAGTGGGCGCCGCGCATGGACCTGCGCGGAGCGGGGTGAGTTTGCAAAACGGCCAATTTTAGCACTACCTGCGGGCCAGACGGACCGCAATCAGGGCCAGGGCGGACAAGGCCAGGAACAGGGTGTTACCGAAGCGGACATACGGGGTCGTGCCCTGCATGCCCTGCACGGTTCCGGTCAGGACGCCGCGCTGGTAGAAGGGGATGTTGCGCACGACCTGGCCGCGGCCGTCGACGATGGCGGTGGCGCCGTTGTTCGTCGAGCGCAGCATGGGGCGGCCGGTCTCCATGGCGCGCATCTGCGAGATCTGCAGGTGCTGCGGGATGGCGGCCGAATCGCCGTACCAGGCCAGGTTGGAGACGTTCAGGAGGATGGTCGCCGGATGGGCGGCATTGCGCAGCTGGTCCGCGATCTCCTCGCCGAAGGCGTCCTCGTAGCAGACGTTGGGCAGCACGTACTGGTCCTTCACCTGCAGCGGCGGCTGCAGGGCGCCGCCGCGCGTGAAGTCGCCCAAGGGGATATGCATCAAATCCGTGAACCAGCGGAAGCCGCGCGGGATGAATTCGCCGAACGGCACCAGGTGGTGCTTGTCGTAGCGGTAGCCTTTGCCCTCCGGCGTGACGCCGCCCACGCTGTTCGAGTAGGTGTTCGGGCCGTCCATGAAGGGGATCCCGTACATCAGGGTGCTGCCGCTGCGCTGGGCGAACGCGGTCAGCGAGGCCAGGTAGCCGGGCGGCAGCTCCTGCGGGAACTGGACGATGGCCGTCTCCGGCGTGGCGATCAGGTCGGCCGGCTGGGCGACGATCATGTCGCGGTACAGGTTCAGCGTGGAGGCGATGTAGGCCTGGTCGAATTTCTGGTCCTGCGGGATGTCCCCTTGCAGCAGGCGCACGCTGAGCGGCCGGCCGGCCGGCGCGGTCCATTCGATGGAGCGCAGGCCGGCGCCGGCGGTGAGAACCGCGACGACGACGGCCGCGCCCAGGATGCGGCTTTTCGGCGTGAGCATGGCGCAGCCGGCGGCGCACAGCGCGGCCAGCACGCCCACGCCGTACACGCCGACGATGGGCGCATAGCCGCCCAGCGGCGCCGCATTGTGCGCATAGCCGGAAGCGGCCCAGGGAAAACCGGTGAACACCCACCCGCGCATCCATTCGGAGATGCCCCAGGCGACCGGCAGCACCGCCAGCAGGAAAACCTTGACCTTGAGCGACCAGCGCTTGCGCAGCCAGGACGCGAAGCCCGTGGCCAGCGCCGCGTAGATGCCCATGTAGGCGCCCAGCAGGACGATGGCCAGGGCCGCCAGCGGGGCCGGCAGGCCGCCGAACCGGTTCATGGCGATGTACAGCCAGTGCATGCCCGCCACCGACCAGCCGAAACCGAAGGCCCAGCCGATCCAGGCCGCGCGTTTCGTATTGGCGTCGATGCCGACCTGGTAGAACAGGAAGGCGAGCAGCGGGAATTGCAGCCACCACCAGCCGAAGGGCGCGAACGTGAACAGGCTGGCGCCGCCGGCGAGGGCCGCGAACAGCATCGGCCACAGCGTCTTGCGCGGCGGCCGGTTGGCGGGGTCTGGCGGCGGGGTACGGCGAAAGCGCATCAGTCGTGGTCTTCTTCGGCCACGGGTAGTTTTTCGACCAGCAGGACGTGGATCTGGCGGGCGTCGGCGCGCAGCACTTCGAAGTGCAGGTTCTCGATCTCGAATTCCTCGCCCTTGTGCGGCATCCGGCCCAGGTGGTTGGCCACCAGGCCGCCGATGGTGTCGGCGTCGTCCTCCGGCAGGGAAGTGCCGATCTCCTCGTTGAACTGGGTGACCTCGGTCAGCGCCTTGACGCGCCAGCGCGGGCCTTGCTGGCCTTCCTTGATGGACAGGACGTTGTCCTCTTCCTCGTCGAAGTCATATTCGTCCTCGATGTCGCCGACGATCTGCTCCAGCACGTCCTCGATGGTGATGAGGCCGGCCACGCCGCTGTACTCGTCGACCACGATGGCCATGTGGTTGTGGTTGGCGCGGAAGTCGCGCAGCAGGATGTTCAGGCGCTTCGATTCGGGGATGAAGATGGCCGGGCGCAGCATGTCGCGCACGTCGAAGGATTCCTCGGCGTAGTAGCGCAGCAGGTCCTTGGCCAGCAGGATCCCCACCACCCTGTCGCGGTCGCCCTCGATGGCCGGGAAGCGCGAGTGCGCGGTGGCGAGCACGGTCGGCATCCATTCCTCGATGGGCTTGGAGATATCGATCACGTCCATCTGCGAGCGCGGGATCATGATGTCGCGCGCGGACAGGTCGGAGACCTGGAACACGCCCTCGATCATGGACAGCGCATCGGCGTCGATGAGGTTGCGTTCGTGCGCGTCGTGCAGCACTTCCAGGAGCTCGGCGCGGTTTTCCGGTTCGGGGGAGATCAGGGCGGTCAGCCGTTCGAACAGCGACCGATGGTGGGATTTGCCGTCATTTCTGACGTCACTAGGATACTCGGGCATGGTTGGCGTTGAAGCCGTTGTTGCGAAGGGGTATAGGATACACCAAAAGCGCACTTGCCCATTTTTTGAGCAAGTGCGCTCCCTTGCGCTCAGTGGACCAGGTAGGCCCAGGGTTTGAGCAACTGCTTGTGGTAGTGCTGCGGCTCGCCCGAGACGTTGACCACCACCGTCACCGTGTCCTTGCCCTTGACGCGCCGGAAGGCGAACACCTTGTCGTTGCCGGTGTCGAGCAGCTGCATGCTGCCGCCGGCGTCGCCGTTGGCCATGGCCGGATGCTCGTGTTTCAATTTCAGCAGCTTCGCGTAGAAGTCCTGCAGCGGATAGCCGCGCCACGCGATCGGATCCTTCTGGAAGAAGTCCAGGCGCTTGTCCAGGCCTGCCTCCTGGCCGCTGTACACCAGCGGCATGCCGGGCACCGTGGCCGCCAGCACTGCCACCGCCTCGAAGGCCGGTCCATACAACTCCTTGTCGCTGCCGTCCCACGAATCCCAGTCGTGGTTGTTGGTGAAGCGCATACGGTAGGAGTCGGCCGGGAAGGCGACCTTCGGCGCGGCGAAGTAGGCGCGTAGCTCGCGCGCGTCGGCCTTGCCCTTGGCAATCTTCTTCAGGATGTCGCCGAAGTCCCAGGAATAGCTCATGTCGAAGGCGGCTTCCTGCAGGTCCGGCTTGTCCGCCTCGGCCAGCATGAAGACCGGCTTGATCTTATCCAGCTGGGCGCGCGCCTCGTTCCAGAACGGGGTCGGCACGGCGCTGGCAACGTCGCAGCGGAAGCCGTCGATGTCGGCCTCGCGCAGCCAGTAGGCCATGGCGTCGATCATGCCGGCCCACAGCGCCTTGTTGTTGTAGTCCAGGCCAACGACGTCGGTCCAGTACTCGACCTTGGGCGAGTCCGGGTTCCAGGTGACGGCGTAGATCTCGCCCTTGGCGTTCTTCTTGTACCAGTCCGGATGCTGGGCCACCCAGGGGTTGTCCCAGGCGGTGTGGTTGGCGACCCAGTCGATGATGACCTTCATGCCCAGGCCATGGGCGGCCTTCACCAGCTGGCGCAGGTCGTCCAGGTTGCCGAATTCCGGGTTGACCGCCTTGTAGTCGCGCACCGCGTAGTAGCTGCCCAGCGGGCCCTTGCGGTTCTTCTCGCCGATGGGGTGGATCGGCATCAGCCACAGGATGTCCACGCCCATCTTCTTCAGGCGCGGCAGGTCGGCCGTGACGGCGGCGAAGCGGCCCTCCGCGCTGTACTGGCGGACGTTCACTTCGTAGATGGTGGCCTGGCGCGACCACTCGACGTGGTGGACGGCGGCCTGCGCCGGCAGGGCCAGGGCGGCCGACAGCAGCAGGGCGGAAAGGGGCAGGAACTTCATCGGGGTCTCCTTTTCTTGGCGTGGAATGCGAACGATTGTAGTTGAACTACATAAGTTCTGCACGGAATGACGCAAGAAAACCCCGTTTTTGTCCTTAAACTACACTTGGTAGGGGTTGGCGAAGCCGAGCTTTTCCAGGATCTCGATCTCGATGCCTTCCATTTCCTCGGCCTCGGCGTCGTCCAGGTGGTCGTAGCCCTGGGCGTGCAGCACCCCGTGCACGATCAGGTGGGCGGCGTGCTCCTCGACGCTCTTCTTCTGCTCGTGCGCTTCCTTTTCCAGCACGTCGGTGCACAGGATGATGTCGGCCTGGGTCGGGCCTTCCTCGTCCTCGCTGTAGGCGAAGGTCAGCACGTTGGTCGCGTAGTCCTTCTCGCGGTAGTCGCGGTTGAGGGTGCGGCCTTCGGCGGCGTCGACGAAGCGGATGGTCAGTTCGGCCGGCGCGAACAGGGCGGCCTGTACCCAGCGCCGGATCCTGGGGCGGGGCAGGATGTCGGCCAGGCGGGTGTCGGCGTATTGGACGGAGAGCGAGAGCTTATTTTTTTCGGACATTGCGGACGGTCTTGGAGGCGGCGGGAGCGGGCAGGGCGTCGATGGCGGTGGCGTGCTTCTCGTAGGCGTCCACGATGCGCGCCACCAGCGGGTGGCGCACCACGTCGGCCGAGGAGAAGTGGGTGAAGGCGATGCCGCGTACGTCCTTCAGCACGTGCATGGCGTCGACCAGGCCGCTCCGCATGGTCTTGTGCAGGTCGACCTGGGTCACGTCGCCCGTCACCACGGCCTTGCTGCCGAAGCCGATCCGGGTGAGGAACATCTTCATCTGTTCGACCGTCGTGTTCTGGGCCTCGTCCAGGATCACGAAGGCGTGGTTCAGGGTGCGCCCGCGCATGTAGGCCAGCGGCGCGATCTCGATGATCTGCTTTTCGAACATCTTCTGGGTGCGGTCGAAGCCGAGCAGGTCGTACAGGGCGTCGTACAGCGGACGCAGGTACGGATCGACCTTCTGCGACAGGTCGCCGGGCAGGAAGCCCAGGCGCTCGCCCGCTTCGACCGCGGGGCGGGTGAGGATGATGCGCTTGACGGCGTCGCGTTCCAGCGCGTCCACCGCGCAGGCCACGGCGAGATAGGTCTTGCCGGTGCCGGCCGGTCCGATGCCGAAGCTGATGTCGTGCTCGAGCACGGCCTTCAGGTACTGGATCTGGTGCGGCGTGCGTCCGCGCAGGTCGGCGCGGCGGGTCTTGAGGATGGGGCTGACCAGCTCCTCGTCCTCCTCTTCCTCCGCCGGCGCTTCGTCTTCCGCCTCGTGGTGCTCGATGTGGGGCTTGAGGCCGGTGCGCTGCTCCACCAGGGCCAGCTGCACCTCCTCGATCGGCACCACCTTGTTGGCGATGGCGTAGAAGCGCTCCAGGATCTCGACCGCGCGCTCGGCGTTGGTGCCGCTGACGATGAACTTTTCGCCGCGGCGGAAGATGGTGACGTCCAGCGCCGCCGAAATCTGGCGCAGGTTCTCGTCGAGCGGGCCGCACAGGTGCGCCAGGCGCGTGTTATCGAGCGGCTCGGGGATGAAGTAGGACGGCTGTTGGGGAGTCTTGGTTTTCAAGAGGCTTTGGCGAGTGCTTGCGCGCTGGCGACCAGTTCGCCGCGCAGCGAATAGTGGAGGGTCTCGATGATGCGGGTGTCGACCAGCTGGCCGACCAGGGCGGCGCCATCCGGCCCGCCGTCGAACACCACCACGCGGTTGTTCTCGGTGCGGCCCTGCATTTCGCCGTTGCCCTTCTTGGACGGGCCGTCGACCAGGATGCGTTCCACCTTGCCGACCATGGCGGCGCTGATGGCCTTGGTGTTGGCGTCCACCACCGACTGCAGGTGGGCCAGGCGGCGCGACTTGACTTCGGCCGGGGTGTCGTCGTGCAGGTTGGCCGCCGGCGTGCCGGGGCGCTTGCTGAAGACGAAGCTGAAGCTGTTGTCGAAGCCGACGTCGGTGATCAGCTTCATCATGGCGTCGAAGTCCGCGTCCGTCTCGCCGGGGAAGCCGACGATGAAGTCCGAGGAGATGGTGATCTCGGGGCGCACCGCGCGGATGCGGCGGATGATGGACTTGTATTCCAGCGCCGTGTAGCCGCGCTTCATGGCGCCGAGGATCTTGTCCGAGCCGTGTTGCGCGGGCAGATAGAGGTGGTTCACCAGCTTGGGCACCTTGGCGTAGGTGTCGATCAGGCGTTGGGTGAATTCCTTGGGGTGGCTGGTGACGAAGCGGATGCGCTCGATGCCGGGAATGTCGGCCACGTATTCGATCAGGAGGGCGAAGTCGGCGACGGTGCCGTCCTCCATGACGCCGCGGTAGGCGTTGACGTTCTGGCCGAGCAGGGTCACTTCGCGCACGCCCTGGGCCGCCAGGCCCGCCACCTCGGTCAGCACGTCCTCGAAGCGGCGCGAGACTTCCTCGCCGCGGGTGTAGGGCACCACGCAGTAGCTGCAGTACTTGCTGCAGCCTTCCATGATGGAGACGTAGGCGGTGGCGCCTTCCACCTTGGCCGGCGGCAGGTGGTCGAATTTTTCGATCTCGGGAAAGCTGATGTCGACCTGGGCACGCCCGCTCTTGCGGCGCGCGTCGATCAGCTGCGGCAGGCGGTGCAGGGTCTGCGGGCCGAACACCACGTCCACGTAGGGCGCGCGCTTGACGATGGCTGCGCCCTCCTGCGAGGCGACGCAGCCGCCGACGCCGATCACGAGGTCGGGGTTGGTGGCCTTCAGCTCGCGCAGGCGGCCGAGGTCGGAGAACACCTTTTCCTGCGCCTTTTCGCGCACCGAGCAGGTGTTGAGCAGGATGACGTCGGCATCGTCCGGCGTTTCGGTCCGCACCAGGCCCTCGGCCACGCCGAGGACGTCCGCCATCTTGTCCGAGTCGTACTCGTTCATCTGGCAACCGAAAGTCTTGATGAATACCTTTTTCTGCATGGGGAGCTCGTGCGTACTGAAAATGCGGGGCAAGGGTGGGAGTTTACCGTACTTTGGCTGCGCACGGCTGTAGTCAAAAATGCATTGCTATTTGTAAAATTGACTCTACAGTGAGTATTAACTCACTTTCCAGGAGAGAACAATGGCGACCACGGTCTCATCGGTTCGGCCCACCCCGGCGGCCGCGCGGCCCGAGCCCCAGAAGGCGCAGGCGCCGCGCCAGGCCCAGGATGTCCAGGCGCAGCGGCCTCAGCAACAGGCGGCCGCGGCCCCGCGTCAGGGCCAGGAAACCCAGCACATCCAAAAGGCGAACGCGGCCGAACAGGCCAAGGCCGTGCAGACCCAGGGCTTCGTGCACCGGGTGGAACAGGCGGCCAAGGCGGTGCGCGCCCAGATCCAGGGCAAGGTCGGCGCGAACGTCGACACGCAAGCATAATTTCCTTTCGGTCAATAAATTCGCCAAATTTTATTATCTTTAAGGAATTATTATTCCAATTGAGGTCAACAAGGAGAACTTCTTGCTAAGCCTGCACCAAGAAAAAGATGCATTTGTGTTCTTGCGTGCGCCACATTTTGTCTTCATGTGATGCAATGTGTTTGTGACAAGGTTTCCGCGTGATAGCTTGATTTTCAACAATCGGCACCCTGTTCCGGTCGCAGCGGCCGGGCTGGCAGTAGACCAATAATTTGTTGAAAGGACAACGCGGAGGCGCGTCGCGCTCCAAGAGAGGCGCACCATTTAACACAACGTGAAACGAGGAAAATCATGGCACAACATCATGCACTGGCATCGCAAGAAACATACAACCCAAATCATCTGCTCGACGTGTTGCTGGGTAAGATGCAGCTGAAGAACGATGCGGCCCTGTCCCGCATGCTGGAAGTCGCTCCGCCGGTGATCAGCAAGATCCGTCACCACCGCCTGCCGGTCGGCGCCTCCCTGCTCATTCGCATGCATGAGGTGACCGGCATGAGTATCCGCGACCTGCGCGACCTGATGGGCGACCGGCGTACCAAGTACCGCCTGTCCGATGCCCAGGGCCGCCCGAAGCCCGAGGAGAAGGCTGCCCAGCAGGCGGCGCAACAGGCGCAGCAGCCGGGCACGCAGCAATCGGCCGGCGAAGGCGGGAAGAACGCCTGACAGCCGTGCGCGGGCATGGCTGCCCCCGCCATGCCCGGTTCGATTTCTTTATTCCATCAGCACCCGGCTGATTTCGCCGAACTGCAGCTCGGTTTCCCGGAATACGTCCAGCCACGCCGTTTCGTCCAGCGCCAGCGCGGTCCAGGCGACGGCCGACACGGGCGGGACCAATTCCTCGTGGTCCGCCGCCAGGTCGAGTCCGTGCACCACCGCGTCCGCGACATGCACGATGGTGGCCAGAAAGCCCGCGCCCAGCGCCTCCGGCGTGTGGTGATGGGCCAGCGCATGCGCCATGGTCGGCGAGAAGTTCCAGTGCGCGGCCAGCGCCTCTCCCGCTTCCACATGGTCGACGCCCAGCACGGCGCGTTCGGCCTCGCGCACCGTCACGTCGTGGGCGGCGCGGTAGGCCAGCACGCCGGCATAGGGTTCGGGGTAGAGCGTGACCAGCACCAGGCGCCCGATGTCGTGCAGCAGTCCGGCGGTGAAGGCGATGTCCTGGTTGAAGTGCAGGCGGCGCGCCAGCACGCGCGCGGCGCAGGCGGTGCCGATCGAATGGCGCCAGAAGGCTTTGTCGTCGAAGCCGGGGCAGCGCCCGGCCGGGAAGCAGCCCGTCACGGCCGCCGCCAGGATCAGGTTGCGCGTCGTCTCGAAGCCGAGGAAGGTGATCGCCTGCTGGATGGTGGTGAGCTTGACCGCCAGCCCGAACTGGGACGAGTTGGCCAGGCGCAGGGTCTTGGCCGTCAGGGCCTGGTCGTAGGACACCTTCTTGGCCAGCACCGAGATGTCGGCGTCGGCCTGGTCGACCGCCGACAGCAGCTCCATGACGACGGCCGGCAGCGAGGGCAGGTCCTCGAGCTGGGCCACGACGTCGGCCAGGGTCGGGGCGCTCATGATTGCACCTCGCGTCCGAGCCGGTAGTCGCTCAGGTAGCGGCGCAGCAGGCCGGTGGCCCAGTCGTCGTGATTGTCGGGATCGTTATGGCGGAACAGGTGGGCCAGGCGCGCCTCGGCGGCCTGGGTGTCGGCGGGCTCCGCTTCGCTCCCCCCGCCGCCGTCGCGCAGGATGGGCAGGCTCTCGATGCCGTGCTGGGCCAGGCGGGCCAGCATGTTCTCCGTCAGGACGGTGCCGGCCGCCAGCAGCACGGCTCCCTGTCCATCGCGCAGCACGTCCGACAGGATCATGCCCGGTCTCACTTGGTCCAGCGCCAGGTGCTGGTAGCGGGTCGTCATGGCCGTCTCCTCTTTGCTTTGATCTTACCACGGCCGCCGCGTATTTCTTGCCAAGAATCATGCCATCCCGTACATTGGCGCAAAGGACTGAGGGGACGGCATGTTCAGCATCCAGAGCAGGCTCAAATTACTGTTCGTGGTGATCGTTACGGTGGTGCTGGCCATCTCGGGGACCTATACCCAGTACTCCCTCGGCAAGGAACTCGAAGCAAGCAACCAGCGCCTGCGCCAGGGCGTGCTCACGCGCTTGCAGATCAGCCTGCCGTCGGCCCTGTGGGATCTCGACAAGTCCAAGGTGGACAGCATCGTCGAGGCGGAAATGCTGCCGCCCGAAGTGGTGGCGATCCGGGTCTACGACACCTCGGTCGGCCTGTTCGCGGGCAAGATGCGCCTGGCGGACGGGCGCATCGTCCCCATGCTCAAGGGGCCGGAGCCGGCCGGCACCCCGGTCGAAGCGAGCCTCGTGTTCCAGGACGGCGGCACGGCGGCGGCCTCGATCAAGCCGGTGGTGGTCGGCAAGGTCGTCATCAACTTCTCGCGCGCCCAGATCGACGCCGCCCTGGCCAGCGAGCTGATGCGCAAGGTGGTCGAGGTGCTGCTGCTCGACGTGATCCTCGTGTTCGCGCTCTCGGCCAGCCTGCGCGTCGTGTTCGAGCCGCTCAAGCAGCTGCGCGACGGCTTGTTCGACCTGGCCACCCGCGGCACCGGGGAAGTGGAGGAGCTGCCCGAGAACCGGCGCGACGAGCTGGGCGACGTGATCCGCGGCTTCAACCAGATCCAGCGCCGCCTGCAGTCGACCATCACCCGCACCCGCGAGGCCGAGGACGCGGCGCGCCGCTCGGCCCAGGAAACGGCCAAGGCCTTGCAGGACCTGAAGCAGACCCAGGAGTCGCTGCTGCAGGCCGAGCGCCTGGCCTCGCTCGGCTCGCTGGTGGCGGGCGTGGCGCACGAGATCAACACGCCGGTCGGCATCGCGCTCACCAGCGCCTCGGTGCTGAAGTCGGCCACCGACGACATCCAGGCCGCCATCGACTCGACCGGCGTGAAGAAGTCGGACCTGGTGCGCTACCTGGAGACGGCGAGCGAGAGCGCGCGCCTGATCATGAACAACGCCTACCGCGCGGCCCACCTGATCCACAGCTTCAAGCAGATCGCGGTCGACCAGACCAGCGAGGCGCGGCGCCAGTTCGGCCTCAAGGAGTACGTGGAGGAGGTGGTGGCCAGCCTGCAGCCCAAGCTGAAGAAGACGCCGATCAGCCTGTCCATCAGCTGCCCGCCGGACGTGGTGGTGGACAGCTACCCCGGCGCATTCGCCCAGGTCATCACCAACCTCACCCTCAACTGCGTGGAGCACGCCTTCGAGGTCGATACGCCCGGCCACATCCAGATCAGCGCGCGCCTGGACGGCGAGGTCGTCGAGCTGCACGTGCAGGACGACGGCAAGGGCATCGCGCCGGACATCATCGACCGCATCTTCGATCCCTTCTTCACCACCCGGCGCGGGCAGGGCGGCACCGGCCTCGGGCTGAACATCGTCTACAACCTCATCGTCAAGACCTTCGCCGGCACCATCAGCGTGGCCAGCACCCTGGGCCAGGGCACCCACTTCACGCTGCGCATCCCGCGCATCACGCCGCAGGAGGCGGAGCACCACGCTCCGCTTCATCCCGCCCATCCGGACGGCGCCCACATCTGAAGCGCCTTCTGCAGGGCTTGCCGATCTGTTGTATTCTCGGCATCTTTGTGCCGTCCCTCATCCTCAAGGAGAACCCCATGCCCAAGCTTCGCGCCATGTTTGCCGCCCTCGTCCTCGCCGCGCCCGCCGCCTTCGCCGCGCCCAAGGTGCCGGCCCTGCGCCTGTACGTGTTCGATTGCGGCGCGATCGACGTGGCCGACGTGTCGATGTTCAGCCCCGGCGTCGACCAGGGCAAGTCCAAGCACCTGACCGACAGCTGCTACCTGGTCGCCCACCCGAAGGGCACCCTGATCTGGGATACCGGCTTTTCCGACGACCTGGCCAAGCAGAAGGATGGCGCCAAGATCGGCGAGGCCTTCCACATCTACCTGAAACAGCCCCTGGCCGGCCAGCTGAAGAAGATCGGCTACCGGCCGTCCGACATCACCTACCTCGGCCTGTCGCACATGCATTTCGACCATACCGGCAACGTGAACCTGTTCCCCCACGCCCACCTCCTGATGCAGAAGGAGGAGTACGCCGCCGCCCTCGGCCCGGACGCCGCCAAGCTCAACTACGACCCGGCCACCTATCCCAACCTGGCCAAGAATCCCGTGACCCAGCTCGAGGGCGACCACGACGTGTTCGGCGACGGCTCGGTGATCATCAAGCGCGCGGTCGGCCACACGCCGGGACACCAGATGCTGCTGGTCAAGCTGCCGAAGACGGGCGCGGTCCTGCTGTCGGGCGACGTGGCCCACTTCACGGAGAACTGGGAGCAACGCCGCGTGCCGAGCTTCAATGTCGACAAAGCGGCATCCGTGAAGGCCATGGAAGACACGGCCGCCTGGATCAAGGCCAACAAGGCCCAGTTCTGGATCCAGCACGACGCCGAGCAGAACGCGAAGATCAAGCACGCGCCGGCGTTTTACGAGTGAAGGTAGGATCGTCCGCCATGACGACGCGCAGCTATGTGGCCCTGCTCCGGGGCATCAACGTGGGGCGGGCCAAACGCATTGCCATGGCGGACCTGCGCCAGCTCGTGGCCGAGCTCGGCTTCGACGACGTGCGCAGCTTGCTCAACAGCGGCAATGTCGTGTTCCGCGGCGCCGGGCGCCAGCAGGCGATCGGCGCCAGCATCGAGGAAGCCCTGGTGCTCAAGCTGGGGGTGCCCTCGCGCGTGACGGTGCTCGATGCGGCCGAGTTCGGCGAAGTGGTGGACGACAATCCCCTGGTGGAGGTGGCGGACGAGGCTTCGCGCCTGTTCGCCTTCATCCTGGCGCGCCCGGCGGACCGGGTGCTGGTCGAGCCGCTGGCGGCCATGCAATGGGGGCCGGAGCAGGTGGCGGTCGGCCGGCGCGCGGCCTATGTGTGGTGCCCGGTCGGCCTGCTGCAAAGCCCGGCGGCCACGGCGGTCGGCAAGGCGCTGGGCGACGCCACCACCTCGCGCAACTGGGCCACCATCGGCAAGCTGCACGCGATGCTGCGCGCATAGTCTAGAATGTCCGCATGGACAAGGATCTCTGGAAAGGCCTGGCCTACCTGGCCGCGGTCGTCGCCGTCTTGATCGGGATATTCCTGCTTGCGTCCGACGCAGGCGCGGACAAGGCCAAGTGCATCGCCAAGGCCATGAAGGATGGCGTCGACACGGCGCGCATCGAGAAGCTCTGCCACCTGAGCGAGCGCTAGTCCTCCCCGAACTTGCGGGTGCTGACGCGGCTCGCGCGCACACCCACCAGCACCAGTCCCACCAGCATCATGAGGAAGACGTCGGGCTCCGGCAGCTCGGATGTCGTCGCGGCCTGCAGTGCCGCGAGCGCGGGCTGCGGCGCACCGCGCGGCTGGATCGCGTCCGCCGCGGCGGCGCCGGCCGCGGCCAGCACGGATGCAAGAATCAAGGCTCTCATCCTGTCCATTAAAGCACAGCGCCGCGCGGCCGGCGCACCTTTGCCGCACTGAAGCATTTGCCAGACATTTTCAACTTGATATGCCAGGCTGATAAGGAAGGAAGCCCCGTGGTTGACGGCTTTATCAGTTTTCGTTGCTGCGCAAAAATTTTTACAGGAATCGCTGACACGTCGCTTTTCTTTGGCGGTATAGTGCCCATATCCCGTCTTGCCCACAGGCACGTCCGCGTGTCGTTTTCAGCCGAGTTTTCCCATCATGCCTACGCTTGCCAAGATCCAGGTCGCCCTCAAGAACGTCTATGTGCGCCTCGCCGTGCTGCTCGCGCTCGCGCTGGCGGCGGCCTTCCTCCTCATGCGCGACAACGTGGCGCAGGACCCGACGCCCGTGGTGCAGTCCCAGAACATTTCCGAGATCACCGCGCTGGCGGCGCAGAAGGACAAGCTCGACTACCTGCTGGTGGCCAAGCCGCTGTCGGACGCGCCGCGCTACATCCTCAAGTTCAAGGGCGAGAACCTGCTGCACGTGGTGAAGGTGCCGAGCAGCTCGCACGCCGCGCTGGAGCGCGAAGTGCTGCTCAAGAACGCGATTCCGTATTCGATCGCCCGGGATGACTACCTGGCCGCGCACAAGGCCGTGATGCTGGAGGAGGGCGGCAACCAGACCCGCGCCGAAGTGGCGGACTTCCTCAAGCGCCACGTGCTCGACATCCTGGTGATCGGCTTCGTGCTGTACGCGCTCAAGTTCGGCATTCCCGGCACCGGCCCGGCGGCCACCTTCATCAGCCCGGACAAGCTGAAAGGCTCGCTCGACGACCTGATCGGGATGGACGACATCAAGACCGAGGTGCTGCACCTGGAGGACATGATCCGCAACCGCAGCCTGTACAAGCAGCACAACATCGACAAGCCCTTCAACGTGATGCTGACCGGTCCGGCCGGCACCGGCAAGACCAAGCTGGCCGGCTACCTGGCCAAGCGCCTGAACGTGCCGCTGATCCAGGCCTCCGGATCGGCCCTGGAATCGGGCTACGTGGGCGGCGGCTCCAAGGCCTTGAACAGCCTGTACCGCAAGGCCTGCGCCAAGGGCCAGTGCATCATCTTCCTGGACGAAGCCCAGGCCCTGTTCATGCCGCGCGGGCGCGGCGAGCGCAAATGGGAAGACGACACCGCCAACACCCTGCTTGGCCTGCTCGATGGCGTCAAGAGCGACCAGGGCACGGGCGTGATCTGGGTGGTGGCCTCGAACTTCGACGACGCGTCGAGCGAAATGGACGAGGCCATGCTGCGCCGGTTCTCGGTCAAGATCAACTTCCGCCTGCCGAACAAGGCCGAGCGCAAGGAGCTGCTGCGCAGCTTCCTGGCCCGCAAGCAGGACGGCATCGTCGACTGGGACCGGCTGGACCTCGACCAGGTGGCGGAGATCACCACCAACCTGTCGCCGGCGCTGATCGAGACCGTGGTCGAACGGGCCAGCCTGATCTCGATCCAGGACAAGCTGGTGATCGACACCGACGTGATGTTCCGCGCCTTCGAGCGCGCCACCATCGGCCTCACCGACCGCGCCACCACGGCGGAAAAGGACAAGCAGCGCGAGCGCATCGCCCTGCACGAGCTGGGCCACTTCTTCATGCAGATCGATCCGTATCTGCGCAGCGGCATGGAGCTGGCGCAGGTCAAGGAGAAGTCGCACCTGCTGAAGATCTCGACCGAGGCCGTGTCCAAGATCGGCGCGCTGGGCTATGTGCTGCAGTCGGGCGACGATACCTCGCTGCGCACGCTCGAAGAGATGGAGCGCGACGTGGTGCAGCTGTACGGCGGCGTGGCGGCGGAGGAGCTGTTCTACGGCGCGCGCGGCATTTCCGTCGGCAGCCAGAACGACATCGAGAAGGCGACCAAGATGCTGAACCTGATGGTCAACCGGCTGTCGATGTATTCGCGCTCCAAGATCGACTACACCCAGCTCCAGAGCGACAGCAACGGCGAGCACACGTTGCGCCAGGTGGAGGAGAAGTCGGACGAGCTGTACAGCCACACGCTGGCCGCGATGCGCGACTACCGGGCCGTGATCGACTCGCTCAAGGACACGCTGCTGGAGCGCTATGTCCTGTCCAAGGACGCCGTGTTCGAACTGCTGGAGGAGCGGCGCGAGCTGTTCGCGGCCGTGTTCGGCGCGCGCGTCGAGCTGCGCCAGGCGGCTTAGCCCCCGCTGTCATCCCCGCGTACGCGGGGACCCTTGGTGCGATGCTCCGCCACGGGGGCGCGGCGCTTGCCTCCAGCAACCGACCAGCGGTCCCCGCCTGCGCGGGGATGACGGGGTTCAGGCGGCGGTGGCCAGATGCACCAGCGCCTTGCGCAGCGAAGCGCGCACCGTCATGAATTCGCCGCGCCGCGCGTGCCGGTTCAGGCGGAACAGCATCATCCCCTCGATCTGCGCCACCATCAGGATCGCGCGCTGCATGTACTCCTCGTCGTCCAGGTCCGGATTCAGCCCGCGGATCAGGTTATAGATGGCCTTGCGCTCGCGCGCCAGCATCTTGTCCATCAGGCGCGAGGCGAACGCATTGCGCGATGCCAGCGCCCAGATCTCGAAGAACAGGGCGTGCGTCACCGGATCGGTGAGCTCTTCCAGGAACATGTCCGCCGTCGACAGGAAACGCTCCAGCGGGGTGGAGGTCGTCATGGCCGCCGAGATGGCGTCGATCTTGGCCTGGAACACGTCCATCGTGTACAGCAGCAGGGCTTCGAGCAGCGTATCCTTGTCCTGGTAGTAGTGCTGCACGTTGGACAGGCTGATGCCGGCCTCGGCCGCCACCCGCCGCATGGACAGGCCGGCATAGCCTTCCGCCGCCAGGACGGTGCGCGCGCACTGCAGGATCTCCTGCGCGCGGCCCAGCCCCTTCTCGGTGGTGGACGATGGCTTGTTCTTCAGGGCGCTGTTCAACATGGGCGGCATTATCGCATGCGTGATTGACAAATAGTACGACTGACCTATAATCGGCGCAAGTAGGTCGTTCGACCTAATCCGTATCGCTACCTGGAGAACCTGAGATGAGCCGCGAAGTCTTCGTCACCGGCGTGGGCATGATCCCCTTCGCCAAACCCGGCACCGGCGCCGTGTACGACGCCATGGGCGCGCAGGCCGCGCGCGAAGCGCTGGCCGACGCCGGCATCGATTACGACCGGATCGAGCAGGCCTACGTCGGCTACGTCTACGGCGACTCGACCGCCGGCCAGAAGGCCCTGTACCCGGTCGGCATGACCGGCATCCCCATCGTCAACGTCAACAACAACTGCTCGACCGGCTCCACCGCGCTGTTCCTGGCGCGCCAGGCGGTGCAAAGCGGCGCGGCCGAGTGCGTGCTGGTGCTCGGCTTCGAGCAGATGAGCCCCGGCGCGCTGGCGTCCGTGTTCACCGACCGGCCCAGCCCCTTCGATCCCTTCGACGCCGTCACCGACCAGCTGGTCGGGCACGCCGAGATTCCGCTGGCGCTGCGCTACTTCGGCGGCGCCGGCCTGGCCCACATGCGCAAGTACGGCACGCCGCTGGAAGCCTTCGCCCGCATCCGCGCCAAGGCCAGCCGCCACGCCGTCAACAATCCGCTGGCGCTGTTCCGCAAGGAGGTCACGACCGAGGACGTGATGAACGCGCCCGTGATCTGGGACGGCGTGATGACGCGTCTGATGGCCTGCCCGCCGACCTGCGGCGCGGCCGCGGCGGTGCTGGTTTCCGCCGACTTCGCGAACAAGCACGGCCTGCGCACCGACGTCTCCATCGCCGCCCAGGCCATGACCACGGACCGCCCCAGCACCTTCGAATCGGGCGACATGATGCGCCTGGTCGGCTACGACATGGCCAAGGAGGCGGCGGCCAAGGTGTACGAGCAGGCCGGCATCGGCCCGGACGACCTGGACGTGGTGGAGCTGCACGACTGTTTCGCCCACAACGAATTGATCACCTACGAGGCGCTCGGTCTGTGCCCGGAGGGCGGGGCGGACCAGTTCATCCGCGCCGGCGACAACACGTATGGGGGCAAGGTCGTCACCAACCCGTCCGGCGGCCTGCTGTCCAAGGGCCATCCGCTGGGCGCGACCGGCCTGGCCCAGTGCTACGAGCTGACCCACCAGCTGCGCGGCAGCGCCGGCGCGCGCCAGGTGGAAGGCGCGCGCGTCGCCCT
>DASRUW010000245.1:0-2306 GCA_035655255.1 Telluria sp.
TGCAGGACCTGGAGTTCTGGCAGTTTCATCCGACCGGCGTGGCCGGGGCCGGCGTGCTGATCACCGAAGGCGTGCGCGGCGAGGGCGGCATCCTGCTCAATTGCAACGGCGAGCG
This sequence comes from Telluria sp., assembly GCA_035655255.1. Lineage (GTDB taxonomy): Bacteria > Pseudomonadota > Gammaproteobacteria > Burkholderiales > Burkholderiaceae_D > Telluria. Next base: position 116 of record DASRUW010000245.1, read on the forward strand.
CTTCATGGAGCGCTACGCGCCGACGCTGAAGGACCTGGCGCCGCGCGACTTCGTCTCCCGGTCGATGGACCAGGAGATCAAGGAAGGGCGCGGCTGCGGTCCCAACAAGGACTACGTGCTGCTGAAGCTCGACCACCTCGGCGCCGAAACGATTCACAAGCGGCTGCCGTCGGTGTACGAGATCGGCGTCAACTTCGCGAACGTCGACATCACCCGCGAGCCGATCCCGGTCGTGCCCACCATCCACTACCAGATGGGCGGCATCCCCACCAACATCCATGGCCAGGTGGTGGCGCCCAGGAACGGCAACCCCAACGCGGTCATCAACGGCCTGTACGCGGTCGGTGAGTGCTCCTGCGTGAGCGTGCACGGCGCGAACCGCCTGGGCACCAACTCGCTGCTCGACCTGCTGGTGTTCGGCCGCGCGGCCGGCAACCACATCGTCGAGACGGCGCTGGCGGCCAAGTCGCACAAGGAACTGCCTGCCGACGCGGCCGACGCCACGCTGGCTCGACTGGCCAAGTACGAGTCGAGCACCGGCGGCGAATACGCGCAGGACGTCGCCAACGACATCCGCAAGACCATGCAGCAGCACGCCGGCGTGTTCCGCACCCAGGCCACGATGGACGAGGGCGTGACGCAGATCAAGGCGGTCGCCGAGCGGGTGAAGAACATTCACCTGGCGGACAAGTCCAAGGTCTTCAACACCGCGCGCGTCGAAGCGCTCGAAGTCGAGAACCTCATCGAAGCCGCGCTGGCCACCATGGTGTCCGCGGCGGCGCGCCACGAAAGCCGCGGCGCCCACACCGTGAACGACTACGGCGACACGCCGCAGCACCCGAACGGCCGCAACGACCAGGACTGGCTCAGGCACACGCTGTGGTACCGCGAGGGCAACCGCCTCGAATACAAGCCGGTGACCATGAAGCCGCTGACGGTGGAGTCGATTCCGCCGAAGGTTCGCTCGTTCTAATCGTTGGGACTGAAGAGAAAACACATGACGAAGCGTGTATTCCAGATCTACCGCTACGACCCGGACACCGACTCGAAGCCGCGCATGCAGACCCTCGAGGTCGAGCTCGACGGCAGCGAGCGCATGCTGCTCGACGCGCTGATGAAGCTCAAGGCGGTCGACCCGTCGCTCAGTTTCCGGCGCTCGTGCCGCGAGGGCGTGTGCGGCTCCGACGCCATGAACATCAACGGCAAGAACGGCCTGGCGTGCCTGACCAACATGCGCACCCTGCAGGGCACCATCGTGCTCAAGCCGCTGCCGGGCCTGCCGGTGATCCGCGACCTGATCGTGGACATGACGCAGTTCTTCAAGCAGTACCACTCGATCAAGCCCTACCTGGTCAACGACGAGCCGCCGCCCGAGAAGGAGCGGCTGCAGTCGCCCGAGGAGCGCGAGGAGCTCAACGGCCTGTACGAGTGCATCCTGTGCGCCAGCTGCTCCACCAGCTGCCCGAGCTTCTGGTGGAACCCCGACAAGTTCGTCGGCCCGGCCGGCCTGCTGCAGGCCTACCGGTTCATCGCCGACAGCCGCGACCAGGCCACCGGCGAGCGGCTGGACAACTTGGAAGACCCGTACCGCCTGTTCCGCTGCCACACCATCATGAATTGCGTCGACGTCTGCCCGAAGGGGCTGAACCCGACCAAGGCCATCGGAAAGATCAAGGAATTGATGGTGCGCAGAGCCGTCTGACGCGGATTCGTCCAGACTTCCAAGCAAGAACACCTCATGCAGACCCTGGTCGACGAGCGGGCCCTCTCCAAACTGCGCTGGCGCTGCCGCCGCGGTTTGCTGGAGAACGACCTGTTCGTCGAGCGATTCTTCGAGCGCCACGGGGCGGCGCTCACCGTGTCGCAGGCCCAGGGCCTGGAGACGCTGATGGACCTGTCGGACAACGATTTGCTTGATTTGCTGCTGGCCCGCAAGGAACCCGAGGGCGAATTGCGCCGCGACGATGTGTTGGAGGTGCTGCGCATGATGCGCACGCCCCGCTGAGAGCCCCCGAGCGCCAGAACCGTTTTCATTTCGAACTTCAAGGAACGACCATGATCCCGTCTGATGTGAAAGCCACCCTGTCGTTCTCCGACGGCAGCCCCAGCATGGAACTGCCGATCTACAAGGGCTCGATCGGGCCCGAGGTGATCGACATCCGCAAGCTCTACGCCCAAACCGGCAAGTTCA
>DASRUW010000246.1:0-10594 GCA_035655255.1 Telluria sp.
TTCCGCACCATGCGCCTGCACCAGGACGCGGCCGTCCGCCAGGCCACGCGCGGCGATACCCGCATCACCCGGGTCGGCGCCTTCCTGCGCCGCACCAGCCTGGACGAGCTGCCCCAGTTCCTCAACGTGTTGTGCGGGGACATGTCGGTGGTGGGGCCGCGCCCGCACGCCGTGCAACACAGCGACCAGTACCGCAACCTGATCGACGCCTACATGACGCGTCACCGCGCCAAGCCCGGCATCACCGGCTGGGCCCAGATCAACGGCAGCCGCGGCGAAACCGACACCCTCGACAAGATGGTGCGCCGGGTCCAGCTCGACATGTACTACATCCGCCACTGGTCGATCTGGATGGACCTGCGCATCGTGCTGTGGACGGCCCTGCGCGGCTGGACCGGCACCAACGTGTACTGACTCTCAACCTGGAGCATCCCGCATGACTTTCGACACCACTTCCTCCCACTTCGCGCCGTGCGCCAACCGCACCGCCCTCATCACCGGCGTGACCGGCCAGGACGGCTCCTACCTCGCCGAGATGCTGCTTGCCAAAGGCTACGCCGTGCACGGCATCGTGCGGCGCTGTTCCTCCCCCACCTGGGGACGCATCGCCCACCTGATGGAGGCGGCGCGCGGACATGGCGTGCGCTTCTTCCTGCACGACGCCGATCTGTGCGACGCCCAGTCCCTGCAGCGCGTCATCGCCGCCACCCGCCCGGACGAGATCTACAACCTGGCCGCGCAGAGCCACGTCGGCGTGTCCTTCGAGGAGCCGGAATACACGGCCAACGTCGACGCGCTCGGGACATTGCGCCTGCTGGAAGCGATCCGCGTGCTCGGCATGGAGCGCAGCACGCGCTTCTACCAGGCCTCGACCTCCGAGCTGTTCGGCGCGGTGGCCGAAACCCCGCAGCGCGAAAGCACCCCGTTCGCGCCGCGCAGCCCGTACGCCGCGGCCAAGCTGTACTCCTACTGGATCACCGTGAACTACCGCGAAGGCTACGGGATGCACGCGTCCAACGGCATCCTGTTCAACCACGAGTCGCCGCGCCGCGGCGAGGCCTTCGTGACCCGCAAGATCACCCTGGCCCTGGCGCGCATCGTCTGCGGCATGCAGGACTGCCTCAGTCTCGGCAACCTGGAAGCGCTGCGCGACTGGGGCCATGCCCGCGACTATGTCGAGATGCAGTGGCTCATGCTGCAGCAGGACCGCCCCGGCGACTACGTGATCGCCACCGGCGAACAGCACAGCGTGCGCGAGTTCGTCGACATGGCGGCGGCCCACCTCGGCATCGTGCTCGAATGGTCCGGCGAGGGCGTGCTGGAGATCGGCACCGTGCGTGGCGTGGCCCGCAACAGTCCCGGGGCCGACCACCTGGCGCCGGGCCGCGTCATCGTGCGCGTCGACCCGGCCTACTTCCGGCCGACGGAAGTGGAAACCCTGCTTGGCGACCCGGGCAAGGCCGCGCGCGAGCTGGGCTGGCGCCCGACCTGCGGTTTCGCCGAACTGGTCGAGGAAATGATGGACGCCGATTTGCATGCCGTGCACAGCGCATTGCAAGCGGCGCGGCCGCTGATGGCGCGCGCGCGCCCGGCCTCGGCCAGCCTGCATTGAAAGGAGAAACAGCATGAACATCGATCTGTCACAACGCATCTACGTCGCCGGGCACGAGGGCCTGGTCGGATCGGCGATCGTGCGCGCCCTGTACCGCGCCGGCGCCACCGACATCGTCACCCGCACGCATGCGGAACTCGACCTGCGCGACCAGACCTCCGTGCGCGCCTTCTTCAGCGCCGAGTCGATCGACCAGGTCTACCTGGCCGCCGCCACCGTGGGCGGCATCCACGCCAACCAGACCTTCCCGGCCAAGTTCATCCACTCGAACCTGACCATCCAGACCAACGTGATCCACGAAGCCTGGCGCCACGGCGTGGAGCGCTTGCTGTTCCTCGGTTCCTCATGCATCTACCCGCGCCTGGCGCCGCAGCCGATCCCCGAGGACGCGCTGCTCACCGGATCGCTCGAGCCCACCAACGAGCCCTACGCGGTGGCCAAGATCGCCGGCATCAAGATGTGCGAGAGCTACAACCGCCAGTTCGGCACGTCCTTCCGCAGCGTGATGCCCACCAACCTGTACGGGCCCGGCGACAACTACCATGCCCAGAACAGCCACGTGATCCCGGCCCTGCTGCAGCGCTTCGAGGCCGCCGCCACCGATGGCGCGCCCGAGGTAGCGGTCTGGGGCACCGGCAAGGCGCAGCGCGAGTTCCTGTACGTGGACGACCTCGCGGAGGCCTGTCTGTACGTGATGGGCATGTCGGACGAGGCCTGGCGCGCCGCCGTGCGCCCCACCTGCTCGCACATCAATGTCGGCTACGGCAGCGACTTGTCGATCGCGGAGCTGGCTCACATCCTGGCCGACGTCGTGGGCTTCGGCGGGAAGATCGTGTTCGACCCGACCAAGCCCGACGGCACGCCGCGCAAGCTGCTCGACTCGAACCTGATCCGCGGCCTTGGCTGGCGCCCGCAGGTGCCGCTGCACCAGGGCCTGCGCGAGACCTACCACAGCTACCGCCGCAGCCGTGCGCAGGCGCTGCGCCTGGCGCCGGCGCGCGCGCTCGACCTGCCGTCGGTCATGCGCCGCCAGGCCTATTCGATGGGTGTGGCCCGCCACGCCTACAGCGACATGCGTTCGCCGAGTTGAGCATGGCCGCCGAACCGAGCGTGCGCATGGCGCTGCCGATTGCCCCCAGCCTGTCCCGCCCGCTGGCGCTGAGCCTGGCCAACCAGGCCGTCGCCAGCGGCGGGAATTTTTTGCTGGGGATCTACTTGGCGCGGACCATGCCGCTCGCCGACTTCGGCCTCTACGGACTGTGTTACGGCGTCGTCATGCTGTACATCGGCGTCGGCAACGCGCTGCTCCTTACGCACATGAGCGTGGGCATGGCCGACAAGGCGGACAGCGAGCGCGCCGGCTATGCCGCCCGCATCCTGTGCGCGGTGGCCGGCCTGGGCGTGCTCCTGGTGGTCCTGGCGGCGCTGGCCGCGCAGGCCATCGGCCGCCTCGCTCCCGCCCAGGACGAACTGGCCGGCCTGCTGGTGCCGACCGCCAGCGCAGCCGCGCTGTTCCTGTGCTGGGAGTTCTTCATCGCCCTCGCCTACGTGCGCCGCAAGGAGCGCGAGGCGCTCCTGGTCAACGCCGTCACCATGGGCTGCATGGCCCTGACGCTCACCGCCTTGCGCGTGACCGGAGCGGCCAACCTGGATGCCGGGACGGTGCTGCTCGTCTACGGCGCTTCGGCCGGGGTGGCGGCGCTCGCGGCGTTCGCCTGCGCGCCACTGCCGCTGCGCCAGTCGTTCGGAGCGGTGCGGCGCGAAGTGGGCGACACCTGGCGCGACGCGCGCTGGGCGCTGGGTGGCGTCGCCATCACCTGGGCCCAGACCCAGAGCTACAGCTACGCGCTGGCCCTGCTGCTGGGGCCTGCCGGGGTGGGCCTGGCCAACCTGGGGCGCATCTTCATCTCGCCGTTCTCGTTCCTGATCCCGGCCGTGAACAAGATCGTCATGCCGCGCCTGGCCGGCCTGCGCGCCACCGAACCGCAGCGGGTCGAACCGACCGCGCGCATGATCACCGGCGGCCTGCTGGCGATGGCCCTGGCCTACAGCGTGGCCTTGGCGTTCGGCTTCGACCGCATCGCGCCGCTGGTGCTGGGGCGCGAGGTCGCGGACATCGCGCCGCTGGCAGGCCTGTGGTGCCTGGTCCTGTATGCGAACATCACGCGCACCTGCGGCGGCATCATGATGCAGTCCCAGCGCCGCTTCCGCCAACTGACGTTGCTGAATCTGCCCAGCGCCGTCGTCACCATCGCCCTCGCCGTCCTGCTGGTGCAGCCGTTCGGCGCGGCCGGGGCCATCCTCGCCGTGCTCGGGGGCGAGGTTGTGCTGGCCGGGCTGATCTGGAGGAGCCGCCCATGAATCCACCCCGCCTCAGCGTCGACATCTGCATCGCCAGCTTTCGGCGCCCCGCCCTGCTGGGGGAGCTGCTGGCCGCGCTCACGCGCCAGTCCAGCGCCGCCGCGGTGCGCGTGATCGTGATCGACAACGACGCCGCGGGCAGCGCGCGCGCCGTGGTGGAAGCGCATGCGGCCGGCGCGCCCTACCCCGTGCTGTACGCGATCGAGCCGCAGCAGAACATCGCCCTGGCGCGCAACCGCGCCCTGCGCATGGCCAGCTCGGACTGGATCGTGTTCATCGACGACGACGAACAGCCGGTGGACGGGTGGCTGCAGGCGCTGCTCGCCTGCGCCGCGCGCTTCCAGGCGCAGCTGGTGTTCGGCCCGGTGGACAGCCGCCTTCCGCCCGGCCTGCCGGCCTGGCTCGCGGCGCCCTTCGCCAAGGCACCGCGTCCGACCGGCACACCGGTCACGCTGGGCGGCGCGGGCAACGTCCTGATCGAGCGCGCCGCGCTGGCGCGGGTGAGCCCCTGGTTCGATCCGGCCTTCGGCCTCACCGGCGGAGAAGACACGGATCTGTTTTACCGCCTGCACCTGGCCGGGGCCACCATGGTCTGGTGCGACGAAGCGCGCTGCAGCGAGGCGGTGCCGGGCGAGCGTCTGCAGCTGGCGTGGCTGCGCCGGCGCGCCTATCGCGGCGGCCAGACCTACTACCGGGTGGTGGTGCGGCGCTATTCCCGGCCACGCCTGGCCGCGTGGTTCGCGCTCAAGCTGGCGCAGCTCGGCGCGGGCGCGCTGGCCGCGCCGCTGCTGCGCGTGGCCAGCTATCCCGCCTTCGTCGCCCTGAGCCTGCGCCTGGCCGGCGCGGCGGGCCAACTCACGCGCAGCCTGCGCTGGCGCGACCTGGAGGAATACCGTGTACGCCCCCGTAGCTGACCAGACCCAGGCCGCGCACGACCGCCGCCTGGGCATCCCCTTCCTGATCTTCATGGCCACTTCCGGCCTCCCGCTCGGCTACAGCCTGCAGCCGACCCGCGTGCTGGCCGTCGCGGACGTGGCGGAGATGACGGCGCAGGCTGCGTCGGCCGACAACACCCTCGGCTCGCTGGCCAACATCGTCCTGCTCGGGGCCCTGTACGGCTGGTCGGCGTGGATGCTGCTCACGCGTCCGCGCAGCAGCGCCACCATCATGGTGCGCACCTGGCCCCTGCTGGCGTTCCTGGTGCTGATCGGAGCGAGCGTGATGTGGAGCTTCGAGCCGGAGAAGGTCGTGATGAACGTCGTGCACAACATCGGCGTGATCCTGATGTGCCTGGCCGCCGCCCTGCACTACCGGCACGCGCCGGACGGCTTCGTGCGCGACCTCGGGCTGGTACTGGGCGCGAACATGGCGGTCCACCTGGCCGCCATCGCCATCCTGCCCGGCTACACGATCGACTGGCAAGCGCGCTGGCAGGGCCTGACCGTGCACCCGAACACGTTCGGCGCGCTGGCGCTGACCACGTTCTGGGCCAACGCCGCGGTGCTGGCCGGGCGGCTGGACAAGCGCCGCCACTGGTACTGGGCCGGGGTGCTGATGGCGCTGGCCGCCATGATCGGCGCGGACAGCAAGACCTCCCAGCTCACCTCCATCGTCACCGTCTGCACGCTGCTCGGGTTGCGTTTCCTCGTGCGCCGCCACGCGCGCCTGCCGCTGTACGCCGCGCTGGTGGTGGTCGGCGGAACCATGCTGGTCCTGTACAAGGTCATCGCCGCGACGGTCGACCTGAGCTTCCTGTTCGAGGCCGTGGGGCGCGACCCCGAGTTCACCGGCCGCGCCCAGGTCTGGGAGGACGCGTTCAAGGCGATCGGCGCGAAGCCGCTGCTTGGCTGGAGCTTCGACGACCATGCCTACCTGATCGCCACCGCCGGCATGCCGTATTCGAGCTACCACAGCGGACTGCTGGACTTGGCCGTCAATGGCGGCGCCATCGCCATCGCGCTGCTGGCGGCGCTGATGCTGTCGTGGGTGGCGTGCTACTTCCGGCCCGACGGCGTGGCCCGCCGCATCGCGCCGTGGTCGGTCGCCTATGTCATCGCCTATGTCATGCACAACCTCACCGAAGCGTCCTACGTCGCGCCGCGCGGCCAGCTGTGGGTCATGTTCCTGGGCGTGCTGTTCCTGTGCGCGTGCTCGGCCTCCGGCCGGCGGCGCGCGCGGCCCCTGCCCCCGCCGCGCTGCGCGCCCGGCTGGAGCGTGGCCGGATGAGCGCCGCCGTCGCCTACCGTCCCGACGTGGACGGCCTGCGCGCCGTCGCCGTGCTGTCGGTGCTGGCCTTCCACGCCAGCGCGGCGCTGCTGCCCGGCGGCTTCGCCGGCGTCGACATCTTCTTCGTGATCTCCGGCTTCCTCATCACGCAGCTGATCTGCGCGGAAGCGGCAGCGGGCACGTTCACGCTCGGCGGCTTCTACCTGCGCCGGGTGCGGCGCATCCTGCCGGCCTACATCGCCGTCAGCCTGGCCACGCTGGCCGCCGCCAGCTGGCTGCTGATCCCCTCCGACTATGTGCTGTACACCACGTCGCTCGCGGCTTCGTGGGGCTTCGCGGCGAATGTCTTCTTTTCTCTCTCGAGCTGGGGCTACTTCGGCCAGCGCAGCGAGGAGTATCCGCTGCTGCACACCTGGTCGCTGTCGGTGGAGGAGCAGTTCTACTTCCTGTTTCCGCTGCTGCTGGTGTGGCTGCTGCGGCGCCGGCGCGGAGCGCTGCTGCCGCTGGCGGCCATGTGCGCAGCGGGCCTGGTCCTGTCCGAATGGCGGGTCGAGCGCGTCGGCAGCTACTTCCTGCTGCCCTACCGCGCCCACGAATTGCTGCTCGGAGCGCTGGCCGCCATGCTGGCGCGTGCCCGCCCGCCCGCCGGCGCGCGCGCGGCCGGCTGGTGCACGGGAGCGGGACTGGTCCTGGCCGGTGCGTCGCTGTTCCTGCTCAATCGCGAACTGCGCTTCCCGGGTCTCAATTCGCTGGCGCCCTGCGTGGGCGCGGCGCTGGTCCTGTACGGGGGCACCCGCCCGAACCGGGTGAGCGGCCTGCTGGCCGTGCGGCCGATGGTGGCGGTCGGCCTGATCTCGTACTCGCTCTACCTGTGGCACTGGCCGCTGTTTGCCTTCCTGCGCTACCGCTACGGCGCGGTGACGCCGACGATGGCGGCGCTGGCGGCCCTTGCCGCCTTCGCCCTCGCCGCCCTGTCCTACCGCTATATCGAGAAGCCCGCCCGCCACGCGCGCCTGACGCTGCCGCGCGCCGCCCTGCGCTACTACGCCATGCCGACCGCGCTGTTCCTGTTCGTCGGCGCCTGGTCCTGGATCAGTTCCGGCATACCGGCGCGCTTCCCGCCGGCCACGCGCGCCCTGATCGCCAGCTATTCCTTCGAACGCGACCTGTCCGGCGACTGCGCGCTCAAGTCGGGCGAATTCCAGGCCGTGTCGCTGGAGCGCCTGGAGCGCGAGTGCGCGTTCGGCGCCGAGGGCGAACCGCCGAGCGTGCTGCTGTACGGCGACTCGCACGCCAACCACTTCAAGCCCTTCGTCGAGGCCCTGGCACGGCGCGCCGGGCGGCGCGCCGTGTACTTCGTCGAAGGCAGCTGCTCGGCGGACGACCTGCCCGAGGACGGCGCGCCGCCCACCGCCTGCCAGCGCCGCAACCTCGCCATGCTGGAGCTGGCCGGGCGCTTCCGCTACGTGGTGCTCGGCACCCTGTGGAAGTACCAGGGCCAGGAGGGCCAGTTCGCGCGCCGCCTGGAGCGCGTCACGGCGCGCATCGCGCAGGCCGGCGCGGTGCCGGTGCTGTTCAAGACCGCGCCCTGGACCTACAGCGACCATTCGCGCTGCGTGCTGCACCGGGCCCGCGGCTGGATCGCCTCCGACACCCCCTGCACCCTGGACCGGGCCGACGTGGACCGCGCCATCGGCCGCATGGACGCGGTGCTCGATGCGCTGGCGCGGCGCCATCCCGGCGTGCTGGTGATCGACCCCAAGCCGCTCACCTGCAGCGGCGGCCGGTGCGCGACCAACATCGGCCAGCTCGCCCTGTACAAGGATGCGAACCACCTGAACGCGCCCGCCGCGCGGGTGCTGGGCGAACAGTACGCCGCCCGGTTCGGCAACCCGTTCCGGCCAGTCACCGCCCCTATCGCAACGGTCACATCGAGACTTGACGGTCATCAGTAGCGCGCCGCGCCAAAGGATTGAAATGCTTGAGGCAGATCGACCTGGGAACAATACGATGAAAATCCTGATTGTGCACAACCGCTATCTGGAACGCGGCGGCGAGGACGTGGTGGCGGAGGCCGAGGCCGCGCTGCTACGCCAGGCCGGCCACGAGGTGGACGTCTACGCCCGCGACAACCGCGAACTGGCGCAGATCTCGACGCTGCGCGCGGCTGCCGGCGCCGTGTGGTCGCGCCGCTCGTACGACGAAGTGGCGGAGCGCTGCGCGCACTTCCAGCCGGACGTCGCGCACTTCCACAACACCTTCCCGCTGGTGTCGGCGGCTGCGTATGCGGCCGTGCACCGGCACGGCGCGGCGGTGGTCCAGACCGTGCACAACTTCCGCCTGCTCTGCCCCCAGGGCAGCTTCCTGCGCGAAGAGAAGGTGTGCCAGGACTGCCGCGGGCGCCTGCCCTGGCGCGGCATCCAGCGCGGCTGCTACCGCGATTCGCCCCTGATGTCGGCCGTGGTGGCCGCCGCCTCGGCCAGCGCGCGCCTGGTGGGCGGCGCCCTGCATGGCGTGGACGCCTACATCGCGCTCACCTACTTCGGCAAGAACGTGCTGGTCGACGGCGGCCTGCCGCCGGCGCGCATCCACGTCAAGCCGAACTTCGTCGAACCCGGCGCGGCCCAGCCGGACTGGGAACAGCGCAGCGGCGGCCTGTATGTCGGCCGCCTGTCGCCGGAGAAGGGCGTGCGCGACCTGATCGAGGCGGCGCGCCTCCTGGGTGACGGCCCGGCCCGCGTGTGCGCGCCGCGCATCAAGGTGGTCGGCGGGGGACCACTCCAAAGCGAGGCGGCGGCCGCCTTCGGCGCCGATTATCTCGGCCCGCAGGCGCCGCGCGCCGTGCGCGAGATCATGAACGCAGCCCGCTACCTGATCGCGCCCTCGACCTGCCTGGAGACCTTCGGCCTGGCCGTGGTCGAAGGCTACGCGCAGGGACTGCCCGCCATCGTACCGAGCCACGGCGGCTTGGGCGAGCTGGTCGAACACGGCGTCACCGGCCTGCACTACCGGCCCGGCAGCGTGAGCGACCTGGCCGCACGCATCGCCTGGGCCGAGGGGCATCCGGAGGAGATGCACGGCATGGGCCGCAATGCCTACCGGCGCTACCTGAAGCGCTACACGCCGCAGCGCAACGCGCGGCTGCTGGAAGACATCTACCGTCACGCCCTGACCCGGCGCCAAGGCGTGCTCGCGCGCCGCCTGGGAGCGCACCATGCCGCGTGAGACCGTCCCCGTGCTCGGCACCCGCATCGATGCCCTTGCCTGGAACGAGGCGGTGGAGCGCATCGCCGGCTGGGCATCCCGCCGCGAATCGCGCTACGTCGCCCTGTGCAATGTGCACTCGGTGGTGACGGCCCGGCGCGAGCGCGCCTTCCACGCCGTGCTGCAGCTGGCCGACATGTGCGCGCCCGACGGCGCCCCGGTGGCCTGGACGGTCGGCCGCCTGCGCCGCCGACCGCAGGAGCGCATCAACGGGCCGGACCTGACCCTGTGCCTGATGGCGCGCGCCGCCCGCGACGGGCTGCGCGTGTACCTGTACGGCGCCACGCCCGACACGCTGGCCGCCTTTGCGCGCACCCTGCGCGCGCGCTGGCCGGACCTGCAGCTGGCCGGCATGTACGCCCCGCCCTTCCGCGCCCTGAGCGCGCAGGAGGACGCCGACATCACCAACCGCATCGTCCAATCCGGCGCGCAGCTCGTGCTCGTCGGCCTGGGCTGTCCCAAACAGGAGCGCTGGATGGCGGCGCACTGTGGACGCATCCCCGCCGTCATGCTGGGCGTGGGTGCGGCGTTCGACTACCACGCGGGAACGCTGAAACGCGCGCCCCTGTGGTGGCAGCAGCATGGACTGGAATGGTTCTATCGCCTGTTGATGGAGCCACGCCGCCTCGCGCGGCGCTACCTCGTGACCAACACGCTGTTCCTGGCCGGCGTCGCCCGCCAGCTCGCGGGACAGCTTCGCCGGAGTGACTAATCAATGGACCAGGATGGCTACAATCCGAACCGGCTGCTCGACACCCTGCTCGAGCGGCTGCATCTGAAGAACGATGCCGCGCTCTCGCGCCTGCTGGAAGTGGAAGCGCCGACCATCAGCAAGATCCGCCATGGGCGGCTGAGGGTCGGCGCGGGGATGCTGCTGCGGATGCACGAGGTGACGCAGCTGTCGATCGACGAGCTGCGCAACCTGATGGGGGACCGGCGCCGCCGCGTGCGGCTCCAGGTGGAGGCCGCGCGCGAGAAGCGCCGGGATCACTGAGGACTTACTGGGCGCGCAGCGGGTGCGGGTACGTGTACGGCGTGTACCCCGGCCGCGGCGTCAGGAAGTAGTCACGGTTCAGGCCAATGGACGACGGGCAGGCGTTGTCGATGCCGTTGGTCGTGTAACCGTTGGAC
>DASRUW010000247.1:0-3201 GCA_035655255.1 Telluria sp.
TAAGCGCATCCATAACATGCTGGAAGTGCGCCTGCTCTACAAGGAGCTGGCCCAGTACTCCAAGACCCAGCAGGAACTGGCCCTGCACGACGCCCTCACCGGCCTGCCCAACCGGCGCCTGCTGGAGGACCGCATCGAGACCACCCTGCAGCACGCTGCCCGCCACCACCACAAGGCGGCCATCATGTACCTGGACCTGGACGGCTTCAAGCAGATCAACGACACCTACGGCCACGCCTACGGCGACGAGATCCTCAAGATGGTGGCGCAGCGCCTGGTGGCCAACTCGCGCAAGGAAGACACCGTCGCCCGCCTCGGCGGGGACGAGTTCATGATCGTGCTGGGGGATGTGCAGGGCCTGAAGGATGCGGAAGGGCCGGCCGCCAAGCTGGTCGAAGCCGTGTCCGAGCCCTACTTCGTCAACGACCTGACCCTGCGGCTGTCGACCTCGATCGGGATCTCGATGTACCCGGACGACGCCGAGAACGTCGAGAGCCTGATCAGCATCGCCGACTACGCCCTGTACGAGGCCAAGCGCGCGGGCAAGAACCGTTTCTGTTCCACCTCGGCCGGTCCCACGCCGGTGCAGTCGCATGCCAAGCTGGCCGGCACGTTTCACCACTGAGCTGCCGGCTGCCCCGCCCGCCGCGGCGGCGCGCGGCGATCTCGGCGTGCGCGGGGACCACTCAGCTCGCCGCCTGCGCTGCCTCCTTCGCGACGGCCTTCTTGCTGTGTTCCTCGATGGCGCCGGCATTCTGGTGGTCGGCGGCCGCGTCCACCATGTCGGGCGGCACCTCGATGCGGGTGATGCTCGACGCGACCGAGATCGGATCGCTGGCCGGGAAGGTCATCTCGACCGCGTCGTCCAGCAGCACCTCCTTGGCGACCTGCTCGGCCGGCGGGGTTTCCTCGGCCGCGAGGGTGGCGATGGCCATGGCCCACTTGACGAACTTGAGGTCGGCAAACTGGCGCACGCAGTTCACGCCGAAGGCTTTCTGGATGGCGACGGCGTCCTCCTGGCTCACCCCGCGCAGGGCGGACAGGGGCGCCTCGGCCAGCTCGCGCAGGGAGCGGCCGGCATAGTCCTTGTCAATGATGGCGTCGATATTCATATGATTCCTTTGCGCGGCACCAGCCGCATGAGACAGTCGTCTTTACTTTGCCACAACAGTCACCGACGGTATGTGCGCCATCGAACGGTGTTCGGTGCTACCCTGCGCACGCTTGCGACGCTTGCTTTTGGAACATATTCCGAGAAATGCTATGCTCGGGACCGCCCCCAATGACCCAGCTGCCTTTTTCCGTGCCAAAAACCGAGAAGCCGAAAATACTGGTGGTCAACGATGACCCGGCGAGCCTGCTCGCCCTGACCAGCTTGCTCGACCAATGGGCCGAACAGAGCCAGTACACGGTGGTGGCGGCCCGGTCCGGCCAGGAAGCCCTGCGCCAGGTCCTGCTGCACGACTTCGCCGTGATCCTGCTGGACGTGAACATGCCGGGCATGGACGGCTTCGAGACGGCGGAAACGATCCACCAGCGCCCGCGCTCGGCGGACATTCCGATCATCTTCATCACCGCCTTCGTGGCCGACGAGATCGACCGCCTCAAGGCCTACCAGCGCGGCGCGGTCGACTTCCTGTTCACGCCGGTGATTCCGCAAATGCTGCACGCCAAGGTCGCCGTGTTCGTAACGCTGGCGATGAAGAACGAGGAACTGCGCCGCCAGGCCGCCAAGCTGTCCCAGCGCACCACCGAGCTGACCGCCACCAACAAGCGCCTGATGCGCGAAATGGAGGAGCGCCGCAACGCCGAGCGCAAGAGCCACGCCAAGGACGAGTTCCTGGCCATGCTGGGCCACGAGCTGCGCAATCCCCTGTCGGCGATCAGCTCGGCCGCGTCCCTGATCGGGCTGCCGGGCGCGGCCGCGGAGACGGTCACGCGCGCGCGCACCATCATCCAGCGCCAGAGCCAGCACCTGTCCCACATCGTGGACGACCTGCTCGACCTGTCGCGCGCCATGTCGGGCAAGATCCTCCTGAACCGCCAGCCGGTGGAAATTTCCGCCGTCATGAAGGGCTGCTACGACACCTTCCGCGCCACCGGCCGCATGCTCGACTACACGGTCGACCTGGACCTGCACCCCGGCTGGGTCTCGGGCGACCCGACCCGCATCGAACAAGTCGCATCCAACCTGATCGACAACGCCCTCAAGTACACCCCGCCGGGCGGACGCATCGAGCTGGTGACGCGCGTCGACGGCGAAGACGTGGTCCTGACCGTGCGCGACTCCGGCATGGGCATCGGCCCCGAGCTGCTGCCGAACGTGTTCGACGTGTTCGTGCAGGGTGCGATCACCCTCGACCGCGCCCAGGGCGGCCTCGGGATCGGGCTGGCCCTGGTGCGGCGCCTGGTGGAGCTGCACGGCGGCAGCGTGACCGCCCACAGCGACGGCCCCGGCATGGGCGCCACCTTCATGATCCGCCTGCCCCGGGTGGAAGCGGCCAACGAGCCGGTGTGCGACCGCCAGCCGGGCCAGGGCACGGAACGCGCCCTGTCGGTGCTGTTGATCGAGGATAACGAAGATGGCCGCGAGATGATGGCGACCATGCTCACGGCCTATGGCTACGCCGTGCGCCAGGCCGGCGACGGCATGCAGGGCGTGCACGCGGCCATCGCGGCGGCGCCGGACGTGGCCCTGGTGGACATCGGCCTGCCGGGCATCGACGGCTACGAAGTGGCGCGCCGCCTGCGCGCGGCCGAACAGACCCGCAACGTCAAGCTCATCGCCCTGACCGGCTACGGCCAGGCGGACGATCATCAGCGCGTGATGGACGCCGGTTTCGACCTGCACCTCGTCAAGCCGGTGCAGATCGATCAATTGCTGGGGGCGCTGGCCAACGGCGCCGCCCAACCCGCGCGCGCCTGATCAGCGCGAAGCGCGGCTCGATTCCGCTCCGCCGCGGCGCGATGCCGCCAGCAGCTCGTCGCTCTGCCCGGCTTCCAGCTGCTGCTTGCGCTGCTGGATCTGCTCACCCAGGGCTTCCAGGTCGAGATCGGCCTGGCGCAGTTTCGGGAACAGTTCCTGTTCCTCCTCCTGCACGTGGTGCTGGATCTGCTCGGACAGCACCTTGACCTTGGCGTCGAACAAGTCGTCCTCCGCATCCATGTCCTGGATCTGGGCGATCAGCTCCTTGGCGCTGG
>DASRUW010000248.1:0-2277 GCA_035655255.1 Telluria sp.
GACCTGACGCTGGTGTCACGACCCTGGTGTTACTGGTGTTTCTCGCCCAGCTCGAAGCGCGCTACGGCGCGCGCCAGGTTGGCGGCCTGCTCGTGCAGGCTGGCGGCGGCCGCCGCGGCTTGCTCCACCAGGGCAGCGTTCTGCTGGGTCATGTCGTCCATCTGTCCCACCGCGCGGTTCACGTCCGCGATGCCGGCCGCCTGCGCGGTGCTGGCCACACTGATGCGGCTGATGATGTCGTTCACTTCGCGCACTGCGCTCACGATCCGCCCCATGCTGGCGCCGGCTTCGTCGACCGAGGCGCTGCCGCCGTCGATGGCGGCGACCGAGGCCGCGATCAGGGCCTTGATCTCGTGCGCCGCGGCGGCCGAGCGCTGGGCCAGCATGCGCACTTCGGCCGCCACCACCGCGAAGCCGCGCCCCTGCTCGCCGGCGCGCGCTGCTTCCACCGCGGCGTTCAGGGCCAGGATGTTGGTCTGGAACGCGATGCCGTCGATCACGCCGATGATGTCCGCCACCCGGCGCGAACTGGCGCGGATGCTCTCCATCGTGGCCACGGCCTGGGCCGCGGCCCTGCCGCCCTGGTCGGCCAGCTGCGCCGCCTCGGCCGCGAGCGCGCTGGCGTCGCGCGCGTTGGCGGCGGTGGCGCTCACGGCGCCGGTCAGGGTGTGCACCGCGCTGGCCGTTTCCTGCAGCGAGCCGGCCTGCAGTTCGGTGCGCGCGGACAGGTCCAGGTTGCCGCTGGCGATCTCGCGCGAGGCGGTGTCGATCGACTGCACCGAGGCGTCGATCGTGCGCAGGGTGTGGTTCAGGGTGCCGATGGTGCGGTCCAGGGCGCGCGAGGTGTCCGCGATCTCGTCGCGGCCGGCGCGCGCGGCCACGGCCGTGAGGCGACCGGCGGCCAGTTCCTCCACCACGCCGCCGATGGCGCGGATGTCGGCCAGCATGGCGCGCCGCACCAGCACCGTCACCGTCAGCGACAGCGCGATCGACATCGCCACCAGCACCGTCATGGTCAGCGCCAGGCGCTGGAAGTCGGCGCGGGCGGCGCCGTAGGCGCGCACGGACAGCGTCTTTTCCAGCCGGGCGAGCTGGCCCAGGTCGCGGCCCAGCACGTCGAACTGCGCGTCCGCGCCCTGCATGGCGTTGGCGGCGATCGAGACGTCCACCTGGGCCATCTCGATCGTCTCCTGCACGCGCCTGCGGTACAGGGCCAGCGCCGCGGCGGAGGCGTCGACCAGGGCGCGCTCGTCGTCCGCCGTGCCGCTGTGCAGGGCCTCCAGCTGGCGCGCCAGTTCCGCGTGGCGCGCATGGATCGCCCTGGTCAGGACCTCGATCCGCCTGGGGGCGAAACTGCCGTTGGTCCAGGCGAGCAGACGGTAGATGTCGGCGTGGGCCTGGCGCGCCTCGGCCGCGGCATCGGCGGCGGCCTGCACCCGCGCCACCCGCACCTCGACGATGTGCTCGAGGGAGGTGTTCTGGCGCACCATGCCCACTTGCGCCGCCCCGGCCAGCACCAGCAGCAGCGCCAGCACCAGGCCGGGCGCCAGCAGCAGCTTGGGGCCGATCCGCAGTTTGCTCAGCATGGCCGCCTACTTCTTGTAGATGCCCGCTTCGAGCACGACGTCGTTCACGCGCAGGATGTAGGTGGTCTTGGGCTCGATCTTGCCGCTCTCCGGATTGCGGTACATGTAATCGACCCAGCCCTTGCCCTGATTCCTGGCCAGCTCGATGATCTCGCGCCGGTACTTCTTGCCGTGCGCGTCGGGCACGTCGATGAGGTCTTTTCCGACGATGGTCGGATTGATCGGATGGGCCAGCACGACGCCGGTCTTGAGGTCGCGGATGTCCACGTACAGCGAGCCTTGCACGAACTGCGGATCGCGCTCGCTGATGCGCTTCATGAAGGCCTCCTGGCCGTGCGCGCGCAGGTAGGCGGCGCCGCGTTCGGCCATGGCGATGGCGTCTTTTTCGTTCGGTTCCGGTGCGGCCAGGGCGGTGCCGGCGGCGAGGGCGAGGACGGCGACGGTGAGTTTCATGACGGGCTCCTTGGGGAAAAATTCCTGAATGAAATCTTGCCTAGGTGAATGGCCAGCGGCTTGCGTTGGCGCAAGCATGGGCGTGCCGGCACGCTTGAATTGCCTCATTGCATCCGTTGAGTTTCGCCAACTGGAGACTGCCCTGGTTTCCTACCATGACCTTCCCGATTCCTAACATCAGGAGGCCTTCGTGAACGAGGAAACGCTAGCTGCGAAGTACAAGCCCTACACGCGCCAG
>DASRUW010000249.1:0-4852 GCA_035655255.1 Telluria sp.
CGAATGGACCCACCACTACAATTGGCATCGCCCTCATCAAGGGATCGGCGGCGTCGCGCCTATTGCACGGTTATCTCAAAATCGAAACAACCTCTTGCAACTTCACAGCTAGCGCACAGTGTGCGGCACCGAACGGAGGCAGCAGGCGCCCCTCGGGACACTGGGGTTTTCGAGGAGGCGAGACATGCAGAGTACCGGACCGATCTGGAAAGCAAGCGCCACGCTGCCCGACTATCCCGTCCTGACCGGGCACGCGCGCGCGGACGTGTGCGTGATCGGCGGCGGCATCGCCGGCCTGTCGGCCGCCTACCTCCTGCAGCGCGCCGGCAAGAAGGTGGTGCTGGTGGAGGCCCACCAGCTCGGCAGCGGAGAAACCGGCTGCACCACGGCCCACTTCTTTCCGCCCGACGAGCGTTATCACCAGCTGGCCGCCAAGTTCGGCGCCGGCCAGGCCGCCCTGATCGCCGACAGCTTCCGCCAGGCCACCGATCTGGTCGAGTCGATCGTGCGCGACGAGCAGATCGACTGCCGCTTCCGCCGCCTGGACGGCTACCTGGTGTCGCAGGTGCGCGGCCAGGACGACGTGATCCGCAACGAGTTCACCGCCGCCGCCAAGCTGGGCCTGGAGGTGGAGTGGCTCGCGCGCGTGCCCGGCATGGTCTACGACACCGGTCCCTGCGTGCGCTTCGGCCGCAACGCGCAGTTCCATCCCTTGCGCTACCTGGCCGGCCTGGCGCAGGCGGCCGAGCGGCTCGGCGCGCGCCTGCACTGCGCCTCGCGCGCGCTGGCGCTGGAGCCGGACGGCACGGCCCTGCGCGTGCGCACGCCCGGCGGCGAGGTGCTGGCCGAGGACGTGGTGGTCGCCACGCATACCCCCTTCAACGACCGCGTCGTCATGCACACCAAGCAGGCCGGCTACATGACCTATGTGATCGGCCTGCGGGTGCCGAAGGGCGAGCTGCCCGCCATGCTGCTGTGGGATACGGGCGACCCTTACTATTACGTGCGCCTGGCGGACGTGGACGACGGCCCGGACGACATCCTCATCGTGGGCGGCCAGGATCACAAGACCGGCCAGGAATCCCAGCCCCAGCACCGCTGGACCGAAATCGAGATGTGGGCGCGCAACCGCTTCGTCGGCCTGGGCGAGGTCGCGTGGCGCTGGTCGGGCATGGTGATGGAGCCGGCCGACGGCGTGGCCTACCTGGGCCGCAATCCCATGGACAGCGAGCACGTCTACCTGATCACGGGCGACTCCGGCAACGGCATGACCCACTGCACCGCCGGCGCGATGCTGGTGCGCGACCTGATCCTCGGCGTGTCCAACCCCTGGCAGGAGGTCTACGCGCCCAACCGCAAGCCGCTGCACGGCCTGGGCGACTTCGTGAACGAACAGGCCAACGTGGCGCAGCAATACGGCGACTGGCTCAACCCGACCGAGGTGGAGTCGCCCGAGCACATCGCGCCGGGCGAGGGCGGCCTGATCCGGCGCGGAGTGACGCTGTATGCGGTGTACCGGCCGGTGGACGGGCCGCTGCAGGTGGTCAATGCGCGCTGCACCCACCTGGGCTGCGCGGTGCATTGGAACGGCGTCCAGAAAAGCTGGGATTGCCCCTGCCATGCCTCGCGCTTCGCTCCCGACGGGGAGGTGCTGCATGGACCGGCGCGCAAGCCGCTGGCCGCGGCCAGCCTGCCGCGTTCGTAGTCAGCGCAGCAGCGCCTCGAGCGCTTCCAGCCCGAACGGCTTGGTCAGGTGGCCGTTGAAGCCGCAGGAGCTGGCCTTGCCCTTGTCCGCGTCCTGGCCCCAGCCGGTGGCCGCCACCAGCAGCATGTCCGCGCCCCACGGCTCCTGGCGGATCGCGCGCGCCAGTTCATAGCCGTTCAGGCGCGGCATGCCGATGTCGACGATCGCCACGTCCGGCCGCACCTGGCGCGCCAGGGCCAGCGCTTCCTCGCCGTCGCGCGCCTGCACCACGTCGTGGCCCTGCATCTGCAGGAACTGCGCCACCATTTCGATCAGGTCGTGATTGTCGTCGGCCAGCAGGATGCTGCGGCGGGGCACGCGGATTTCGCGCTCCGGACTTTCGGCGCGCAGGTCGAAGGCGCCGCGCCGCGCGCCCGGCAGGTGCAGGGTGAACACGCTGCCCTGGCCGGGACCGGCGCTGGCCGCTTCCACCCGCCCGCCGTGCAGTTCGACGAAGCCCTTCACCAGGGCCAGGCCGATGCCCAGCCCGCCCTCGCTGCGTTCGAGCGCGGAGTGCTCCTGCGAGAACATCTGGAACACCTTGTCCAGCGCTTCGGGGCGGATGCCGATGCCGGAGTCGCGCACGGCGATCAGGCAGTGGCCGTCGCGCAGGCGCGTTTCGACCGTGATCTCTCCGCCGCGGTCCGTGTACTTGCAGGCGTTCGACAGCAGGTTGGACACGACCTGCACGATGCGCACATTGTCCGCCTCCAGCTCGATGCTGCCGTCGTGATGGACGACGCGCAGGCGGTGGCTGCGCGACTCCGCCAGCGGCATGACCGTCTCCACGGCCAGGCCCACCAGTTCGTCCGCCTGCACCGTCGACTTGTGCAGCTGCACCTGGCCGCGCGTGATGCGGGCCAGGTCCAGCAGGTCGTCCAGCAGGTGCGCCATCTGCTCCACCTGGCGCGTGATGACGCCGGTGGAGCGGGCCACGCAGTCGCGCGGCAGGTCGGGCTGGTCGAGCACGCGCGCCGCGGCCAGGATCGGCGCCAGCGGATTGCGCAGCTCGTGGGCGAGGGTGGCGATGAACTGGTCCTTCTGGCGGTCCGCCTCCAGCAAGGCCTGGCGCGCGCGGAACTGCGCCGTCACCTCGTGGCCCTGCACGAAGATGCCGAGCGGGCGGCGCTCGTCGTCGAGGATGGGCTGGAGCACGAAGTCCACGTAGCGCTCCTGGCGCGCGCCGGCGTATACGGTCTCGTAGCGGATGCAGCGTCCCACGTAGGGCACGCCGGACTTGCGCACCTGGTCCAGCAGGGCGACGAAGCCCTGGGCGCGCGCTTCGGGCTGGGCGTCCGCGAGGGCGCGCCCGATCAGCGCACGGTTGCCGTGGAATTCGCGGTGCGCGGCGTTGGCCATCTCGTACACGTGGTTCGGGCCGCGCAGGAGGGCCATGAAGCCGGGAGCGCGCTCGAACATCTGGCGCAGCATGTCGGTCTGGTTGCGGCGGCTGCGCTCGGCCAGCTGGATCGCGGTGGTTTCGTGGCACACGCAGAAGGCGCCCGCGTACTCGCCGCACGAGCGGATGCCGGACAGCGAAAACGTGAACCAGGCCCGCTCCGGGTACGGTCCGCGCAGGATCTCGATTTCCAGGTCGTCGAAGCGGGCGGCGCGGCCGGTGCGCGCCTGCTCGAAGAAGTGGCGCAGTTCGTCCCAGTTCTCGCTCCATACTTCGTTGACCGGCTGGCCCAGGGCCTGCGGATGCTTCTGGCCGAGGATGGGAATGTAGGCGTCGTTGTAGATGAGGACATTGGACGGACCCCACACCGTGAACATGGGGAAGCCCGAACCGAGCATGAGGTCGACCGTGGTTCGGAGGGCAGAGGGCCAGGAGGCGGTTGGCCCGAGCGCGCTGTCCGCCCATGGGTGGGCGCGGATCAAGGCCTGCATTTCCCCGGTCTGAACCTGCATGAGTGTCCCTGTTGTCCTTGTCGTACTGGCGAGCTGCGCAAATGTAGCGCATGTGGTGGAAACGTGCCGTTTCAATCGTGCGCACCCTGCGTCGCGTTTCTTCGATCCTTGCTAGCATCGGAGCGTTGGCACGATGGGGGAGCCGGATGAAACAAGCATCGATCACCAAGGCGCCATTCGGGCGCGCGCCGGACGGGGCGGAAGTGTCGCTCTACACGCTCACCAATGCGCACGGCATCCAGGTGAGCATCACCAACTATGGCGGCATCGTCACCGCGATCCGCACGCCGGACCGGGACGGGCGCATGGCCAGCATCGTGCTCGGATTCGAGGCGCTGGAGCCGTATCTCGAAGGCGAGTCGTACTTCGGCGCCCTGATCGGCCGCTGCGCCAACCGCATCGCCCACGGCCACTTCAACCTGGATGGGGTGGAATATCGCCTCAACCTCAATCACGGCCACCATCACCTGCATGGTGGCGCGCACGGCTTCGACAAGGTGGTGTGGGAATCCTGTCCCGCCGTGGAGCCCGGCTTGGCGGTGCTCACCCTGCACCGGCTCAGCAAGGACGGCGAGCAGGGCTATCCGGGCAACCTCGACGTGACGGTGAGCTATCTGCTGACCGACGAGAACGAGCTGATCATCCGTTACCGTGCCCGCACGGACCGCGCGACGCCGGTCAGCCTGACCAACCACAGCTACTTCAACCTGGCCGGAAGCGGCACCATCCTGAACCACGAACTGATGCTGTGCGCGGAGCAGTACACGCCCACCGACGCCGACCTGATTCCGACCGGCGAGCTCGCGCCCGTGGCCGGCACACCGTTCGACTTCCGCAGCCCACAAGCCATCGGCGCGCGCATCGAGGCGCCCGACCCGCAGCTGCGCCAGGCGGGCGGGTACGACCATAATCTCGTGCTTGGCCGCCTGAGCGCCGGGCTGCCCGCGATCAGCTCGGCCGAACTGGACGGTCTCACCGGCGGCATGGCCGGGGCAGGCGCGCCGGCGGCGGGAGCGGGAGGCCTTGGCGGTGGGATGTCCGCCGCCGGCGGCGGGCCGCGCGAGGCCATGGACGACGTCCCCGGCACCTCGTCAGCCGAGCTCGACGGCTTGGGCGAAACGGCGCGGCGCCGCCTGCGCCTGGCGGCGCGGCTGAGCGACCCCGTCTCCGGCCGCATGCTGGAGCTGCACACCGAGG
>DASRUW010000250.1:0-4532 GCA_035655255.1 Telluria sp.
TGCTCGTAGCCGAGCACCACGCTGGTGTTGCCGCCGGCGCGCAAGGCGAGGGTCGGGTTCAGGCCCCAGCGGCGCAGGCCGGCGCCGTCGCGGTAGCTGCCCGCATCCTCGGCCAGCGCGTTCAGGCGCAGGGCCGCCGACGGGGACAGCACGCTGCCCACGTCCAGCGTGGCGCGGCGCTCGTCCCAGGCGCCGAGCGTCAGGCCGGCCTCCCGGCGCGGCGTCCACTGCGGGGTCTTGGTCACGCGATTGAGGACGCCGCCCGAGCCGCCGCGGCCGAAGATCATGGCGTTGGCGCCTTTCAGGGCTTCCACGCTGTCGATGTTGTACAGGTCGCGGAAGTACTGCACGTCGTCGCGCATACCGTCGACGAAGAAGTCGCCGGTGGAGCTGTTGCCTCGGAAGACGGCCGTGTCCCGGTTGCCTTCACCCTGGGCCGGCACGACCCCGGGGACGTAGCGGATCACGTCGGCCATGCTCTGCATCGCCTGGTCGTCGATCAGTGCGCGGGTGACGACGGTGACCGCCTGGGGCGTGTCGAGCAGCGGCGTGTCGGTCTTGGTGGCGGTGGCGGAGGTGGCGGCGGCATAGCCCTGATCGGCGGCGCCCAGGATCTTCACTTCCTGCAACGTGGTAGTCTGGCCGCAGGCGGCGCTGGTAAGGAGGAGGGCGGCGAGCGGGGTCAGGCGGGCGACGGTCATGGCTTTATCTACGAATCTAAATGAGAATGACTCGCATTATCGTTTAGTATAAGCAAACTGGCAAGGGCTTTGTTCGCCGTCGCACGGAAGACGCGCGGCGGGCTGGCTAGCATGAACGGAACCCTGAGAGGAGGCGCCATGTCCGCAAGCAACCAGCCGGCCGAGCTGTCGGCCAGGATCAAATCGATCCGCATCGCCATGTTCACTTCGATGGACGAGCATGGATTTCTCGTGTCCTACCCAATGACCAACCAGGACATCGACCAGGACGGCTATCTCTGGTTCTTCAGTTCGGACGAGTCCGACCTGTGGCAGAACGTCGCCGCCAACCGCAACGTGAACGTGAGCTTCTCCTCCGCCGACGACAACATCTATGTGTCCGTCAGCGGCCACGCGGAGCAGGTGCGCGACGTGGCGAGGATGAAGGAGCTGTGGAATCCGCTGGTGGAAGCCTGGTTCCCGCGCGGGCTGGACGATCCGCACCTGGGCCTGATCCGGGTCCACGCCCACACCGCCGAATATTGGGACGCCCACGGCAGCCGCATGGTGCAGTTGTTCCGCATGGCCAAGGCGGCGGTGACCGGGCACCCGCCCAAGCACGACCCGGGCGAGCACGGCACTTTGCACCTGAACTGACTTGCCTTGCGGCAGGCGCCTGCCGTAGAGTGGCGGGATGACCTCGCCGCTCGAACTCGCTGCCAACTTCCTCAACGCCATCGCCATCGTCCTGGCCGGACGCAACAATGTACACACCTGGTGGACCGGCATCGTCGGCTGCAGCCTGTTCGCGCTGGTGTTCTACGATTCGCACCTGTATGCGGACGTGGCGCTGCAGGGGTTCTTCGTCGGCACCAGCTTCATCGGCTGGTGGCAGTGGCTGCGCGGGGCGGGCGGCCAGCCGTTGACCGTAACGCACGCGAACTTCCGCAGCCTGCTGTGGACCGTGCCCGTCGGCCTGGCCGCGACGGCCGCTTACGGGGTGCTGCTGCACCGTTACACCAACGCCTACGCGCCCTTCCTCGATTCGGCGGTGCTGGTGTTCAGCGTCATCGCGCAGATCCTGATCATGCAGCGGCGCATCGAGAACTGGGCCTTCTGGCTGCTGGTCAACAGCATCGCCGTCCCCCTGTACTTCTCGCGCGGCCTGTATCTGACGTCGCTGCTGTACGCCGGCTACTGGGTCAATGCCGCAGTGGCCTGGCGCTTGTGGAACCGGCTGGCGACGGCTCAGGCGGCGGAACGGCGCAGGGCGGCGTAGCACAGCACGGCGGCGGCCGCGCAGACGCACATCGCGCCGGCCATGGCGCCGGCTGTCATGCCGCCGCCGATCCCCACACCCACGCCCGCCAGGGTGGCGATCCCATAGCGCATCGTGCCCAGCAGGGCGGACGCCGTGCCCGCGTGCGCGCCGTGTCCCGCCATCGCGCCCGCCGCCGTGTTGGGCGTGATGAAGCCGAGCGTGGCCATGAAGCAGAACAAGGGCACGACGATGCCGGCCACGCCGAAGGCCCCGCTCAGCGCGCAGGCCAGCAGGGCAGCCCCGGCCGCTCCCATCGCGGCCAGCGCCCAAGCCAGCACGCGGTCCGGATGATGGCGCGCCAGCAGGCGGTGGTTGAGCTGGGAGGCCGCAATCAGGGCGCAGGCGTTGGCCCCGAAGATGATGGAATACGTGGCCGGCGCGACGCCGTAGTCATCGATGAGAACAAAGGGCGAGCCCGAAATGTAGCTGAACATGGCCGCCCCCGCGCAGGCGCCGGCCAGCGCGTAGGCGAGAAAGTGGCGGTCGGCGAACAGCAGCCCGTAGGTATGGCGCACCGTGGCCAGTGCGATCGGCTTCCTGCGTTCAGCCGGCAGCGATTCATGCAACAGCCGGTGTATCGCCAACAGGGCCAACAGGCCGATCGCGGCCAGCACCACGAACACGGCGCGCCAGCCGAAATGGGCCAGCAGTTGGGAACCGGCCAGCGGCGCCAGCATCGGTGCGACGCCCATCACCAGCATCAGCTGCGACAGCACGCGCGCCGAGTCGCGCTGGTCGAACAGGTCGCGCACGACGGCGGTTGGCACCACGATGCCGGCGCAACCGCCCAGCGCCTGCAGGAAGCGCAGGGCGATCAGGACCGCGATGCCGGGAGCGAAGGCGCAGCCGAGCGAGGCGGCTGCATACAGCGCCAATCCGCCATAGAGCGGCGGCTTGCGGCCGTAGCGGTCGGCCAGCAGGCCGTAGACGAACTGGCCGACAGCCAGGCCGATGAAGTAGGCGGCCAGGGTGAGCTGGGCCGTGCTGCCGGCGGCGTGGAACTCGCGCGCGATACTGGGCAGGGCGGGCAGGTACATGTCGATCGACAGCGGCGCCAGGCCGACGATGGCGCCCAGGACCAGGATCAGGCTGCGCCCGTGGGTAGACGTGCGTGATTCCATACGCGAAATACGGTTGATATTATCAACGATGTTAGACAGACTAGTTGATAATATCAACCATTTCGCAGATTCTCGGCCAGACGTTCCAACAGGCGGGCGGCCTCGGCCCGTTCGGCCAGTGTGAGGCCGGCGAGCATCTGGTGGGCCAGGCTGGCGCGATGGCGCGCGGCGCGGCGCTGCAGGGCGGCGCCGTCCTCCGTCAGCCACAGGCGGTTGATGCGGCGGTCCGCCGTGTCGGGCAGCGAGGCGACCAGGCCGCGCTCGATCAGCGGCTTGACCAGGCGCGCCACCTGCGCCTTGTCGCGCCGGGTGTAGCCGGCGAAGTCCGCCTGGCTGCAGCCGGGATGGCGCTGCAGGTAGGCGAGGGTGCGGGCCTCCATGGGCGCCAGGCCGAGCGCCTCGCGGTCCATCTCGGCGCGCAGGCGCGCCTTGATCACGTCCATCAGCACGGAGACCTGGTTGAGGATGCCTTCGTCGTCGAGCAGAACAGTCATGCGGCACCGCCACGCGAATGGTTGAGAATATCAACGATTATCGCGCTTCCGGCGTCAAGACGGCAAGCGCCACCACAGGTTTGCGCAAGGACCGGCTCCGATCCGTTTGACCCAGATCATTGAGGGTGCGCGCCATCGGGCTCAAGCTGGCCCGATGGCCACCCCCTCCCTGACCGGCGCCCTGCTGACCGATCTCTACGAGCTGACCATGCTCCAGGTCTATTGGCGCGAGGGCATGGGGGAAACGGCCGCCTTCGAATTGTTCGTGCGCCGGCTGCCGGCCCAGCGCGGCTTCCTGGTCGCGGCCGGGCTGGAAGAGGCGGTGCGCTACCTGGCGGAACTGCGCTTCGACGAGCAGGAACTGGCCTGGCTCGCCAGCGAGGGGCGGTTCCACCCGGAGTTCGTCGCCAGCCTGCGCGAACTGCGCTTTACCGGCGACGTCGACGCCGTCCCCGAAGGCACGGTGGTGTTCGCGGACGAACCGCTGCTGCGCGTGAGCGCTCCCATCGCCCAGGCCCAATTCGCCGAGAGCCGCATCATCAACCTGCTGCACTACCAGACCATGGTCGCGACCAAGGCGGCCCGCTGCGTGCAGGCCGCGGGGGGACGCGAACTGGTCGATTTCGGCCTGCGCCGCTCCCACGGTGCGGAGGCCGGCCTGCTGTCGGCGCGCGCCAGCTATCTGGCCGGCTTTCACGGCAGCGCCACCACCCTGGCGGGGATGCGCTACGGGATACCGGTGTCCGGCACCATGGCGCACTCCTTCGTGCAAGCCCACGAGAGCGAGGGCGCCGCCTTCCGCGCGTTCTGCCGCGTGTTCCCCGGCCAGGCGACCCTGCTGATCGATACCTACGACATCGATGCCGCCACGCGCGAGGTGGTGGAGTTGAGCGCGGAGCTGCGCGCGGCCGGCCAG